>NZ_CAJPPN010000074.1 GCF_905372525.1 uncultured Porphyromonas sp. | reverse complement strand
CTGAATAGAGCATCTGACTACGGATCAGAAGGTTACAGGTTTGAATCCTGTCGGGATCACGCAGAGACGCCCCATGATGGCTAGCCATCATGGGGCGTCCGCTATTTATCTCCTAGTGGGGGTAGCTTCGCATCAATGCCATACAATCGGCAGGTAACGCCCTACCCCCTCCTCAGCCAGAGGCGATGGTGTAGAATGTGGGTGAGGCCGTGCTGAGTAGCCCCCGAGCAGCCTCACTCCCTGACGAGCAGGCCAGGGTGCTCGGCGAGCCTTCGGGCAAAGGCCGTCTCCGCCGCTGCCGAATCAATCTCATCGACCTCGAAGACATGGTGTGCCTGCAGGTAGATCGGTTCGCGTACCCCGAGGGTATGCTGGATAAACTCCAGGAGCTCAGCCCCGCTCTTGTCCCGTATGGTCGGTCGAGTACGCTTGCAGAGCTCTAGTCGGGTGGCGAGTACCTCGGCCGAGGAGCGGAAGTAGACCGTCTCCCCCGCCTCCCTCAGGAGCTCCATCATATCTAAGTGACAGGGGAGGCCTCCGCCCGTGGCGAAGATCGTATCGCTCATGCTCATGAGCTCCTGCATGACCATACGCTCCCTGCGTCTAAAGACCTCCTCGCCCTCCCGAGCAAACATATCGACGACCCGCTGCCGAAAGCGTGTCTCGATGAACGTATCCGTATCTATGAAGCGTAGCTGTAGACACTCGGCGAGCCTCCTGCCGATGGTGCTCTTGCCAGAGCCCATGAAGCCTACGAGGAATATCGGTCGGTACATATCCTAGGTGGGGGCTTAGTGCTTATCTGGGTAGGCGATACGGGCGTGGTACATCGTCTTGAGCTTGAGGAAGAAGACCTCCTTAATCTCCTGAATATCTCGGAAGGTCAGCGGGGTATCGTTCAGTAGCCCCTCAGAGACGATCCCATCGACAATCTTGTTGATGAGGCTACGTATCCCCTCCTCGGTATACTGGCTGAGGCTACGGCTAGCAGCCTCCACACTATCGGCCAGCATCAGGATCCCCATCTCCTTGGTATAGGGGTTGGGGCCAGGGTAAGTGAAGGGCTCGGGATCGATCGT
Source organism: uncultured Porphyromonas sp. (assembly GCF_905372525.1). Taxonomy (GTDB): domain Bacteria; phylum Bacteroidota; class Bacteroidia; order Bacteroidales; family Porphyromonadaceae; genus Porphyromonas. Next base: position 1,866 of record NZ_CAJPPN010000074.1, on the reverse strand, counting down.
CTCGCCCGGGTGCTCATTGCAGTAGGAGTTGTAGAAGTAGCGCGTCGTACTGCGTCCATGATGTGTACGGATGAACTCGATGACCTGATCGGGTAGGCCGTGCTTCTGCGCCAGCGCTACGCCATCGGCCACATGCTGGATGATGATGCGGGCACTCTCTGGGTAGCTGAGGAAGGCGTGGGGGCTGTTGGTGGGGGCATTCTCCGTGAAATACTCGGGGTGGGGCATCTTGCCGATGTCGTGGTAGAGCGCTCCAGTACGGATCAGCTGGGCATCCGCCCCGATCTTGGTCGCTGCGGCAGTAGCCAGGATCGAGACCTGATAGGAGTGCTGGAAGGTCCCCGGCGCCACCTCGGAGAGCTCCTTGAGCAGAGGTGTGGCCATATCGCTCAGCTCGACGAGACGGACGTTGGAGACGTAGCCGAAGAGCTTCTCCACGATGAAGGCTAGGATATAGGTGAACATGAGGAAGATCAGATTCACCCCATAGAAGAGCAGCGAGATCCAGTACGAGGGCAGGATACGCCCCTCCTGTATCCAGGCAAAGATCATCGAGGAGCCGATGTAGGCCGTGTAGACAGCGAAGGCCGCACGGATAAGTTGGCCTCGGGAATTGAGACTCTGTAGCGTGAAGACAGCGACAAAGCCAGCGACGAGCTGGACAAAGAGGAACGGCAGAGGATCGGGTACAAAGTATGCCGCCACGAGGATCGTCACGAGGTAGCTCGTCAGCGCTAGGTGGCTATCGAAGAAGATACGTAGGAGCAGTACCAGCATCACATACGGGATCACCTCCAGCGGATACCACTCACTACTGGCCTGGAGCTCCGTCAGGGCGATGAAGGCAAGCATCACCGAGAAGAGGAGCAGGATATTGCGCCCCTGGACACACAGAGCCCTATTGAAGAGCATGAGATAGACCCCTAGGACGGCGAAGAGGAGGGCGACGTAGAGGAAGAGGCCGAGATTGAGTACCGACTGTGTCTCCCCACCCATGCGGTGGATCTGCTCCTGCCTCAGGGAGCGGAGGACGTTGTAGATATAGGGGGTGACGATCTCCCCCTTGTCGATGATCCGCTCGCCCTGCTGGACGATCCCCGTGGAGGTAGATAGGCTCGAGAGGGCGTCGGCGAGGAGCTTGTCCGTATAGTCCTTGTCGTAGAGGACATTGGCCTCGAGGTACGAGGAGACATCCATCCGCTGGAGCTCCTCGCGACTGAGCCCCTTAGCCTCGGCCTGCTCGAAGGCTTGGTCATAGACCTCCTTGAGGCTGTAGAAGCGGGTCAGGGGGGTACGTGTGAGGATGTTGTTTCCCCCGAGTAGGTTCATCTCCAGATGCCCCTCGGTGCGGAGGCGTGTGAGCTCCGAAGCCTCGATGATACCGATATTGTAGCTCTTGCGTAGTACCTCCTGTAGGTGGAGGTAGTAGGCACGGGGGAGGGTCTGGCTGAGCTCCTGGGTATAGCGGTCATGGAGCTTATTGAGCATCCTAGGGAGCGTCTCACTGTCCAGGGTATAGACGGGGAGTGCCTCCTGACGTATGCTATCCTGCTCCATACGTATCTGCTCATCCGTCTTGTAGATGGGGAAGTCGTACGGCGCCGTGATCAGCTCATATGCCCAAGGCTTGCCACTGCTGAACTGGTACTGGAAGCTCCTATTGCGCGGAGCAAGGAGCATCACGACCAAGGCAGCGAAGGCAAGGGCGATAAAGGTCTTCAGCCACAAGCTCTGGAGAATACGCCTAAAGGGGATCTTGTACATAGCCTATGTATCTTATAATGTATTGAGGCAAACAAAGATAAGGAAAAGCCACCAAGCACCCTCGCCACACCCTGCCCCTCGGGTCATACCTTCGCCCCGCTC
>NZ_CAJPPN010000073.1 GCF_905372525.1 uncultured Porphyromonas sp. | reverse complement strand
GGCAGAGCTCTTCTTTGCCTGCTCGGGCAGAGGGGTGAAGTCCCCCTCGGGAGCGTAGATACGATAGCGCATCGTGAAGCCTTCGGGGAGGCAAACCTCTACGGAGGCTCCTGCAGGACGGAGGACGACGATCCCTGGGTGGCGGATGAGCTTCTCCTCGAGTGTGTTCTCAGGGCATCCCATACGGGTGGAGAGGGTCGTCCCATCGGAGCGGAAGATGTAGGTGAGGTCACTCTCGCCGTCACTCTGTAGCTCAAACTTGCCGTTGAGCGTATGTATGTTGCAGTCCACCTCTAGGAGTTTGCTGGGGATGAGCTCTATGTAGTAGCTCTCTGCCTTAGCTCCCGTGGGGGTGGTGATGACGTAGGGGACAAAGCCCTTGGGGGCATGACTGTGGGGTGCCTCGGAGGGCTTCGCTTCCTGGATCGCCCCGGTAGCCTTCCAGTAGCGGTAGCCGAGCTGAATACCCTCGGGTAGGGTGACGGCGACCTGACGGTTGCCCCTGAAGGGGAGCAGGAGTGGCTCTCCCACGCAGTACTTAGCTTGCCTACCGGAGCCCTCGGGGGTGTAGTCTAGTGAGGTGATGGTCTCGCTGGATCCGTTGTAGACGTAGTAGCTCAGCCCGACTTGGCTCTCTGCGGAGACTAGGCGACCCTCCAGCCTACAGATGGAGCTGGGGTGGACGTTGCGCTGTATCGGGGTGAGCTCGAAGCGGTAATCCTCGACTGAGGGGACGACGGGCAGGGTGAAGACGAAGGTGCGTGGGGGGAAGCCCACCGCATCTATATCATAGGTCAGTAGAGCATCCTCTGCCTGCTCGCTCTGGCTCTCCTGTGCCTCCTTCGTCGCATGGCATCCCAGGGATGAGGTGCAGAGCGCGGCGAGGGCTAGGGAGACCAATGGGGCTCTCATGGGATCTAAGCACTTCATTTCAGTCTCTATTACGTATCTTGGTGTCGAAGAGAGAGCGGGTACTCCACTCTAGAAGTAAAGTACCCGCATCCCTGTGGAAAAATATCCTTTGCCTCTGTGGCTAGATAGCCCCGTAGCTTCTTAGGGCTCGGGGTGTAGAGGCACCTCGTACTCTACGAAGACTCGGTGTAGGGCATCGATCGCCCGGTCGAGCTGCTCGTAGGTATGTGTCGCCATCAGAGAGAAGCGGATCAGCGTATCTTCGGGAGCCACACCTGGGGCTACGACGGGATTGACGAAGACGCCTTCCTCGAAGAGCATCGCTGTGATACGGAAGGTCTTCTCATTATCTCGGATGAAGAGGGGGATGATCGGTGTCGCCGTATTGCCGATCTCGAAGCCTAGCTTGCGGAACCGCTCTAGGCAGTACTGTGTCTTCTCCTTGAGAGCCTGTACACGCTCTGGCTCACGGAGCATGATGTCTAGTGCCTTGCTCGCAGCAGCTGTGGCCGCAGGGGTACAGCTGGCGCTGAAGATGTAGGAGCGGGCGTGGTGCCTTAGGTAGTTAATCATGACCTTGCTCCCCGCGATGAAGCCGCCGATGGAGGCGAAGCTCTTGCTGAAGGTACCCATGATCAGATCCACCTGGTTCGTGAGTCCGAAGTGGTTGCAGACCCCACGACCATGGTCTCCGAGGACACCAAAGCCGTGAGCCTCATCGACCATCACCGATGCGCCGTACTGCTTGGCGAGTCGTACGATCTCGGGGAGGTTGCAGAGGTCACCCTCCATAGAGAAGACGCCATCGACGACGATGAGCTTGATCTTGCCCTGCTCGCACTGCTGTAGGCGGCGCTCTAGGGCCTGCATATCATTATGCTTGTATCGTAGGCTCTTGGCGGGAGAGAGGCGAATCCCCTCGATGATGGAGGCATGGTCGAGAGCGTCCCAGATGATATAGTCCTCTCGGCCGAGGAGACAAGAGATCACACCCAGATTGACCTGGAAGCCCGTCGAGAAGATGATCGCATCCTCCTTGCCTGCGAAGGCAGCGAGTCGCTTCTCCAGCTCGATGTGTGAGTCTAGCGTACCATTGAGGAAGCGGCTACCGGCACAGCCCGTACCATACTTCTCAATAGCGGCGATAGCGGCGGCCTTGACTTCAGGGTGGTTGGTGAGGCCTAGGTAGGCATTAGAGCCAAACATCAGTACCTTCTTGCCATTGATCAGCACCTCCGTGTCCTGGTCGCTCTCGATCATCCTAAAGTAAGGATAGATCCCTGCGGCTTGAGCCCGCTGAGGCTCGGTATAGCACGCTAATTTCTGCTCGAGTAAGTTCATTCTATTCTTTCTTGTCGCCCCGCGATCCTCAGCGTGAGCACAGCCGAACCCTCTGGGGGGTGCTGAGCTCCGCCTCTTCGGAGCTAGGGCTGGGCGTCTTCTCCACCTCCATTCGATGGGTGCTGGGGGCAGAGGGGGACACCCTCTATCAATGTGGGTAAAGAGTCACAGCCTGATCCAAAGATTCCCTGAAGGTGTGACCCATGTTTCGTAAATACGGGCAAAAGTACACATTTCTCCCAAAATCGTGCACTCTTTGAGTGAAGGGGATGCGGAACTCCTTTGTTCCTAGTTGATTATGTGTCTGGAGCGAACGAGCTCGATTACCGAATATTATTTAGTAGCCACTATTTGAGTCCACCTTGCCCCCTGCTTCCCCTTCTTTATATTCTTACGGATAGCACCCCCTAGTGCCCTAGCCGAGGGAGTAGCCCGTCTTCACCCTTTGGCCTTGCCCTGCTGATTTCCTTTGGGTATCAGTGAGATAACCAGTGTCGGGGTGCCCAAGCTCACCGAGGAGGAGCTGGGGAAGTCGGGTTGAGAGCAGGTCGCTCTCCCGCTTCGTCTACTCCATTATATATAATATATAGTGGGTACTCCGTGATGGGGTAGGGTGGGCCTTCTATATATAATATGGTATAGGGCGGGGTAGACGGTATAGCGGAGGGCGGAGGGTACCTAGGAGGCAGGTGGGGAACGAGCATAGTAAGCCACCCCCGAGTGGGGTGAGGTACGGCTTTGGGCGGGGTAGGGGCTTGGGCTGACGGGGACGGTTGTGGAGGGCGGAGGATACCTAGGAGGCAGGTGGGGAACGAGCATAGTAAGCCTCCTCC
>NZ_CAJPPN010000072.1 GCF_905372525.1 uncultured Porphyromonas sp. | reverse complement strand
CTCCTTTACCCCCCTTCCCTCTCTCCTCTTTCTCTCTTTTTCTCTGCTCGCCATCGCCTTTCTTGCCCTCTCTCCCCACCTCGGAGGGAGAATTTTCCCCAAGGGAAGTATGTGCTGTAGAGCCCCTAGATGCGAGGGTAGAGAGACTTAGAGGAGGACGATGGGGGAGGTGTGAAGGTGTGCTATGGGTGATTTTTTATACCTTTGTGCGTCTTTGCGCCGAGTACAAGTGGTACAAAGGTAAAGACCTACAGCCCCGAAACACGGGAGCCTACGCCGACCAATCCCTGACCTTTCCCCCCTAAAGCAAGATGCTATCCATGGAGTGCTAGCGATGGCGAGCGGATGACGTAGGTATGTTGGACTTAAATAAGTTTTTATGACGTTGAAAGGAATTCTTTTCGGCGTACTGGCCTGCGGTATGCTCCTCGTAGTGACCTCTGCAAGCACACCTCGCCCCACAGCCCATACCGGGCTAGAGGTAGGTGATGTACTACCGGAAATGAAGTCTCTGGACGTGAGGCAGCGTGGGCTACTCACCGAAGGCCAGACCCCTAAGATGACCCTTATCCACTTCTGGGCAGCTTATGATGCCGAGAGTAGAGTAGAGAACCAACAGTGGAGTCAGCTCTTCAGTGCTACACCTAGTGACAGGATTGCTTACCGAGGGATCTCCCTCGATCCTGATCAGGATGTGTACGAGCGTACGCTGACCTTAGACCAAGTGGGCAAGGAGACCCAGCAGTGTGTGCGCACTGAGATGCGTAGCGAATGTCTACGTGTGATGGGACTCCAGCAGCGACTGCACTCGTACCTCGTCGATGAGCGAGGGGTTATACGAGCTGTTGATCCTACCCCACAGGAGTTAGCGAATTATCTTTAACCCAATTATGGCAAGAGCCACAGCAGGAGGGGACGCCCTCGTTGCTGTGGCTCTTGCTCTTTTGTCTCGCCCTAGTGTCGCTCCCACTGCGCGGTGTGTAGCCCTTCGTCGTGCGGTGTGCTTGTGCCCGCTTTAGCTCCTAGGAGGATACGAAGGGGAGTAGACGAAGGGAAGTCGCCGAGGAGGTGGAGATAAGAGGGGCTATCTGGGGAGCGGGGCTACTCGACTTGGTCCTTAGGCTCGATGTCGATATTGCGACAGCCCTCTAGGAGGAACCGCTTCTGATTGGGGTGATACTTGGGGTAGGTCTTGGTGGGCTCTATCTTGTTGCCCCGCCATAGGATGCCATCGGTGCTGATAGCATGTAGCAGGGGTGTGTCGAAGGTGCGGAAGATATTGTCCTCGATGCGGATGCTCCCTGCTCCCTGCCCATAGAAGGGGTGGTGCTGGAGCGTGAGCTCGGGGATGATCGGGTGGATACTGATTACGGCTGTGGTGAACTGATAGAGGCTCGTCAAGACGTCCTGAAAGGTATTGCGACGAATCACTACCTCGCGGGTCTGCCCCGACTCATACCACATATTGTTATCCGTGCTGAAGAGGATCGCCGAGCCACTGACGTGATCAAAGGTATTCGCCTCGATGAGGACAGGGCGAGGGGTGTTGATGAGGATGCCTCGGGCACGGTTGTGCCGTACGAGGTTATGCGCGAAGACGACACTCGGGGTACGGCTGAGGTTCTCCATGCTGATGCCTCGCTCGGCATGGTAGTCGGCGGGTAGCTCCTCGTCGAAGGTGATACGTACCTCCCGTGCCCCCTCCAGCCCTCGTCCCCCTACGGAGCTGATGGCACGCACATGAAAGACACCCTCCAGACCCTGTATATCTCTCGAGGTCACCAAGCGTACAGAGTCCCCTGGGCTAGCCCACGGGAAGCCAAAGGACTGCTCGTGCATGAAGCGTCCTACCAGCGTGTGCTTGTCCTCTCGTGCCAAGACCTTGAGATAGACCCCATGGACATTAAGGGCATCATCCATCATATTCTCGAAGCGACAGTGCTGTAGGCTGACTCGACCTCGGCAGGCGACGAAGTGCGTAGCATCGGCCTGTGTGGTGAAGTACCTTCCCCCATCGGGGCGTAGCTCTACATGAAATCGCTCCAGCTCTATATCCTTGGAGTTCTGAGCCAGTAGTCCCATCCCCTCGGCATAGTGTACCGTGAGGTCGTGCAGACGGATGTCCTGACTCTCGGTGATGAAGATAGCGGGCTGAGGGCGATAGTAGGATCGGGCGGCGAAGATCGTCCCACTCGGCAGGCGGGCGTCTCGCCAGTGGGGGGCATATAGGATCGCCTCAGGCTGTCCTCCAGCGGTGGCGTAGACCTTGGCCTCCTGTGGGGAGAGCTGGCGAAGTCCCCGATTAGGAAAGCCTACATCGGAGGTGCGGTAGCGGATCTCTCGGCTCTTGGGGTCAAAGGCCATCCCGATCTCAGGGAGGGTACGCCAATTATCCCCGTAGGCCTCCAGCCGTCCACCCTCCGTGAGTCGCCACTTGACCCAAGGTGCGGGGGCAAAGGTGATCCCCTGGATCGTATCGGAGCGAAGGATGTGTAGCTGGGTGATCTGAGGGTTGGGATAGTCTATGGTCAGCCCACGTAGCTCCACCCTTCGGCAGCTGTCGAGGACAAAGGGGAGCATGCGATCCTCGAAGAGGAGTTCGCTCCCCTCACCTCGTAGGATCACATTGCGCCAGCCCTCCAGGAGCAGACCTATGGGGCGACTACCGGGGTGGTCGTGGTTGGAGATGTAGTACACACGCTCGGCGGCTCCCTGACTAGCGAAGTGGTAGCGACCGGGGGCGAAGAGGAGCTCGAGGGTGTCTCCCTCGCTCTGTAGCTCTCTGCGGAGGTCACCGAGGATCTTGCGCATGAGAGGGGTACAGCTCTCCTTCGCTCCAGCTCTCAGACCATAGGAGGAGAGGTGGATCGTACGGCGCACCGCTCCTAGGGGTAGGCTGTAGGAGAGGAGGGCGAGGAGGAGGGGGAGGAGCGGTAGGCAGAGTCTGCGGATGGGTCTATGGGGCATAATGCTCTGTGATGCAGTGGGGCGGTAGAGGGGGAAAGGGTTAAGCCCCCGAGGGTGGGGGAGAGGAAAGTAAAGTAGCTCCAGCTCCTTACTCACGTCGGGTAAGAGGGCTGGAGCTACGCTATTGGGCCTCTATGTGCTCCCAGTAGTGGCTGGGGCTGTAGAGTGGGGGCTACTTAAGCGGCTTGATACCGAGGCGTACAGGGTGCGTCATGTTCTCGGGAGCAAGCACCGTGTCAAGGTCTTCCTTAGATAGGATGCCGTGCTCGATGATCAGATCGTAGACACCACGTCCGGTCTCTAGGGCTTCCTTGGCGATCTTGGTGGAGTTCTTGTAGCCGATGATGGGGTTGAGTGCCGTGACGATACCGATGCTCTCACGTACGTAGCTGCGGCACTTCTCTTCGTTGGCTGTGATGCCATCGATGCAGAGGGTGCGGAGGGTATCGAAGCCGTTGATCATGAGGTCAATGGACTCAAAGCAGCACTGAGCCATGACGGGCTCCATAGCGTTGAGCTCCATCTGGGAGGCATCGCCAGCCATGGTGACGCAGAGGTCGTTACCGATGACCTTGTAGCAGACTTGGCTAGCTACCTCGGGGATGACGGGATTGACCTTACCGGGCATGATGGAGGAGCCTGGCTGCATAGCAGGTAGATTGATCTCACCGAGACCGCAGCGAGGGCCACTGGAGAGGAGGCGCAGGTCGTTGCAGATCTTGTTTACCTTGACTGCGATACGGCGAAGGGCAGAGCTGTAGCCGATCATCTCGCTCGTGTCGCTGGTAGCACCGACGAAGTCTGGGGTGCGGGTGATGTCCCAGCCCGTGATCTTCGCTAGAGCCTCGGTGCAGTAGTCGGCATACTCGGGCTCGGAGCAGATACCTGTACCGATAGCCGTGGCGCCCATATTGATGGCGAGGAACTGCTGAGCGGCGAAGTCGAGGTTGGCGATCTCGTGCTCTAGGATGGAGGCGAAGCCCCCGAAGGTCTGCCCAAGGGTCATAGGCACAGCGTCCTGTAGCTGCGTGCGTCCCATCTTGAGTACGTGAGCGAACTCGCTAGCCTTCTTGCGCAGGGAGTCGATCAGCTGCTGTAGGTGTGGACGGAGCTTGAGATGCGAAGCATAGAGACCCATGTGGATCGCTGTGGGGTAAGCATCGTTGGTGGACTGAGAGCCATTGACGTGGTCGTTGGGGGAGAGGTACTGGAACTGCCCAGGCTCGTGTCCCATGATCTGTAGGGCACGATTGCAGATCACCTCGTTGGCGTTCATGTTGGTCGTCGTACCTGCACCTCCCTGGATCATATCCACCGGGAATTGCTCATGATGCTTCCCCTCGAGGAGCTCGTTGCAGGCCTGGAGGATAGCGTCCTTCTGGGCATCAGAGAGGAGTCCTAGACGGTGATTAGCGATAGCTGCGGCAGCCTTCGTCCAGGCTAGGCCGTGGATGAAGAGGGGGTAGTCCGAGAGGTGGAAGCGGCTGATGCGGAAGTTCTCCTCGCCTCGTAGGGTCTGTACGCCGTAGAGGTACTCATTGCTAATCTGACGTTCGCCGATCAGATCGCTTTCTGTGCGAAAGTCTTTACCTGAGGTTGCCATAGTCTCTGTATTATCAGTTAGAATATTATATATGTATAGGATATGGTGCTGAATATCTGGAGGCAAAGGTACTGAATTTTCCCACCTAGTAGTGTGCTAGAGAGTGTCCTCGTCTAGGGGCTCTATGCTGAAACGCTCCCTTTCCCCCGATAGACAGACCAAACCGCTCCTTATTGTGCTTCTTCTCCACCTTAAAGGCTTCTTTTCTTGCCTATCTGTGATAATCTGCTTGATCTCCTAAGTGTGTCTCTAGGTGCAAGGAAGCCTCCTCCCGAGGCTCTCCCGAGGCTCTCCCCTCGCTGAGGGGAAGGAGGGTGGTCTGCGACGCTCTCCCCTCCGCTGTGGGGGCAGTGTCGCTACGGCTGAGGGGTGGGGCTGTATGACGGCTATGGCGGGAGCTTTCTCTCTGGGGCTGTCACGCACATTCTGAGAGCCCTTCCTGAGGGGTAGTAATGACCCCAAGAGCGCTCTCGGTAAGAGCGCTGTGACGCTCTCGGTAAGGGCGCTGTGACGCTCTCGGTAAGAGCGCTGTGACGCTCTCGGTAAGAGCGCTGTGACGCTCTCGGAATATTTGATATAGAGTGGGTTATGAGGGGTGAATTTACTTTCTGTCCTAGTACCATACTTATGGACAAGATGAGCGAATATGTCCCTCTGGCAGGGCTGACGCATGAAATCACCATAGTGCGAGGGCAAGGTCGTGGGGGAGCGTACGCCGAAGATAGAAGTATCCGTGTCCTAGGTGTAGAGATCCCCAGTATATACCTCCTACCTAGGAGGTATGAGTATACACGTGTGTACACAACTGTATACCCACGTGTACACAACAGTATACA
>NZ_CAJPPN010000071.1 GCF_905372525.1 uncultured Porphyromonas sp. | reverse complement strand
TCATATCCCAGGGAGCCTTAGCCCATCACTAAAGATCCTAGGCATTATCCCCAAGAAACAGACATACAAGCAAGCCCTACGAAGGACATACTTAGAGCGAGGTAGTGTACACGCGTGTATACTGTTGTGTACACGTGGGTATACAATTGTGTACACACGTGTATACTCATCCCTCCTAGGTAGGAGGGATTCGCTGGGGATCTCTACACCTAAGACATAGATACTTCTATCTTCGGCGCATACTCCTTCACGACCTTGCCCTCGCACCATAGTGATTTCATGCGTCAGCCCTGAGGGAGGCTCCACCCAGAGAAAGAGGACGATGGGGGTAGACTGTATTCTGGGGAATTACGTACCTTTATCATACATCATGTAGAAGCACAAGGGGCATCACCACGAGCTGGAGCACGGTATGTCTTAGGGCTTATTCTATGGTATATCCATAGCTTGATGAGTGATATATTCCACAAATAACACTATATTTGTCTAGTTTACTATCGCTAACTAACAAAGGTTTGTAAATAAATAGAAAGAATATATGTGTAATCATTATCACTCTAACTCATGACAGCAAAGAAACTATGGTATGCCCTAGCGACAGTGATCCTCGTGTCGTTTGGGGTACTTGGCTTCTTCGGAGTAGAGATCTTCCGTACCATGCCCCCCTTCCCAGAGAAGGTGGTGACGACGGATGGAGAGGTCCTCTTCGAAGGTCAAGACATCAAGGATGGCCAAAACGTCTGGCAGTCTATCGGTGGACAGACCGTGGGGAGCATCTGGGGACATGGTGCCTATATCGCTCCCGACTGGAACGCCGACTACCTGCACCGTGAGTCCGAGGTCATGCTGCGCAAGCTCGCTGAGCGCGATGGGCTCGACTACAAGACCCTCTCTGAGGCAGACAAGGCAAAGTATCAGGTACTCCTGCGCGAAGAACTCCGCAAGAACACCTACGACCCCGCTACGGGTATCATCACCTACTCCCCCCTACGTGCCGAGGCTGCTCGGGAGGTAGGCGAGCACTACACCAAGCTCTTCCTAGGGACAGATGAGTCACCCGAGTATGCGAAGCTACGCTCCGACTACGCTCTGCGTGGCAAGAGCCTAGAGGATCCAGCCAAGATGGCTAAGATGAATGCCTTCTTCGCCTGGACCTCATGGGTCTGCGTTACCGACCGCCCAGGGAGTGACGTCAGCTATACCAACAACTGGCCTCACGACCCCACGATCGGCAATATCGCTCCCACCTCGCTCCACCTCTGGTCAGGCTTCAGCGTGCTCATGCTCCTAGCGGCTGTAGGGATCCTCGTCTACTACTACGCACAGAGTAAGGAGGAAGAGGAAGGCCCCATGCCCGCCTCTGACCCCCTACGTGGGATGAAGCCTACAGCCTCCATGCGTGCTACGCTCAAGTACATCTGGATCGTATCGGCACTGATGCTCGTACAGATGGTCCTCGGGGCGATCACGGCACACTACGGGGTAGAGGGCGATGCACTCTTCAGCCTACCTATCCAGGACTTCCTACCACAGGCCGTCTCTCGTAGCTGGCACGTCCAGCTAGCTATCCTCTGGATCGCTACCTCTTGGCTCGCTACGGGTCTGTACATAGCCCCTGCCGTCTCGGGCACGGAGCCTAAGTATCAGGCCCTCGGGGTAAATGTCCTCTTCGGAGCTCTTATCTTCGTCGTAGTAGGCTCTCTAGTAGGGCAGTGGATGGGTGTGATGCAGAAGCTCGGACTCATCGAGAACTTCTGGCTCGGACACCAAGGCTATGAGTACGTAGAGCTCGGACGTATGTGGCAGATCCTCCTGCTGGTTGGGCTCATCCTCTGGCTCTTCCTGATGATCCGTGCCCTGATCCCAGCCCTCAAGCGCAAGGATGAGAACCGCCACCTGCTGACGCTCTTCATCATCGCTTCGCTGGCTATCGCCTTCTTCTATGCCGCAGGGCTGATGTATGGTCGTCAGACCCATATGGCTATCGCAGAGTACTGGCGCTGGTGGGTCGTCCACCTCTGGGTAGAGGGCTTCTTCGAGGTCTTTGCTACCGTCGTGGCAGCCTTCCTCTTCTGCCGTCTCGGCCTGCTACGTATCCAGTCCGCTACTATCTCGGTGCTCTTCTCTACGATCATCTTCCTCTCGGGGGGTATCCTAGGGACGTTCCACCACCTCTACTTCAGCGCTACGCCTACGGGGGTACTCGCTCTTGGGGCTACGTTTAGTGCCCTAGAGATCGTCCCTCTGGTACTGATCGGGATGGAAGCCTACCACAACTACAAGCTCTCCAAGGCAACGAAGTGGATCGAGGACTACAAGTGGCCCATCTACTGCTTCATCGCTATGTGCTTCTGGAACTTCCTAGGGGCTGGTATCTTTGGCTTCGCGATCAATCCTCCTATCGCTCTCTACTACCTGCAGGGGCTGAACACGACGGCTGTACACGGCCACGCAGCGCTCTTCGGGGTATATGGGATCCTAGGGATCGGGCTGATGCTCTTCTGCCTACGTGGTCTCTACCCCGACTACAAGTGGAATGATAAGCTGATCGGTACGGCCTTCTGGATGATCAATATCGGTCTCTTCCTGATGGTGACGGTCAGTGTCCTCCCCATCGGTATCCTACAGGCACACGAGTCGATCACCAATGCCTACTGGTCGGCACGCTCGGCAGACTTCCTCCAGCAGCCCTTCATGCAAGTGATCCGCTGGCTCCGTATGCCCGGTGACCTGCTGCTCGGTACGGGTGAGCTACTGCTCGTAGTCTTCATCTTCGGGCTACAGTTCGGCTGGTCTCGCAAGGGGACACGCTAAGTCAATCTTCCCCCATAAAGTCGAAGGGCTACGCTCCACAGTGGAGCGTAGCCCTTCTTCGTTTAGTGTCCTTTCCTAGCCCGATCGATAGGTAGGAGAGGATTACATACGGGAGCGAACCTCATTGGCATTGCCGTGCTCGCGCTTGCCCTGTATCGGGGCTCCAAAGGAATAGGTTAGCCCGAGATTGAAGAACTTAGGAGAAGCGAAGTTGCGAGCCGTGATCGTGTTCCCCCCTGTCGTTGTTGAGGCTGTGAAGTCTCGATTGAAGAGGTTGTACACGTTAGCGGATAGCTTGAGCTTCCCCTGGCAGAGTGCGTAGGCAAGACCAACGGAGGTATTGAACATAGACTCCATCTTGAAGCCATTCTCTACACGGGGGGTACTGTAGCTGACGTTTATATTACCCGTGAAGGTCTTGGATCTATTGAAGAAGAGAGTCGTATTGACGCTCGCCATATAGCTGAGTCCATCGTTGTCCCAGCCCTTGCCCTCCTCGTTGCGCACCTTGCTCTGGGTGTACTGTACGCTCTGGTTGAGGTAGGCCTGTAGGAAGGAGAGGCTGGTGAAGTAATAGTTGTTCGACAGCCCCCAGGCGTACTCGGTCTCGTTATTGCCCCATAGGTACTGTGCTTGGTTCGTCACAGCGTCCAGCGAGATGAACTGTGTGAGGCCATCCCAACGGTACTTACCGAAGGCCGAGAAGTTCAGCTTACCACCGAGGGTATAGCCGAGGTTGAGTGATCCCTGCTTGGAGGCACGTAGATCCTCGCGCCCCTTCATGATGGTGTATTGGTTCTCGTAGCGAGGGAAGGGAGAGAGCTGGAAGAAGCCCGGACGCTCTAGTCGTACCGTACCATCGAGGCTAAAGGCATGACGTTCGCTGGGCGTGAAGCCTAGGTAGAGCGTGGGGAAGACGTTGAGGTAGTCCTTGAGGTTCAGTCGCCCTACGCCATTGAGCTCCCCAGCGTTGTGGGTATACTCCAGACGAACGCCTGCACGGCTCGTCCACTTATCCGATAGGGGGAGAGTGGCATCGGCATAGAAGGCATAGATATGCTCATCGAAGGAGACCTCCTCCCTACGCCCATTCAGTAGGGGCTCGGTGTGCTGCTTGTAGTGGAGGAGGTTATTGGTGTGAGACCAAGTCCCCTTAACCCCAAAGCTGGTCTGCGCCTTACCAATGGGGAGGACAAAGTCAATATTTGTGAGGACGGAGTTTGCCTGCTTCGTCCCATGCGAGGAGTAGACAAAGGCAGAGCCAGGGATGAGGACATTCAGGGGAGTGAAGCTCTCGGCGCGGAAGTCATCATCCGTCTTGGAGTCGGAGGAGACATAGTCTACGTCCCAGCTGAGCTTCCTACCGGGATGGGACGTGAAGGTCTTCTCTAGGTGAAGGTTCGCCGTCAGATAGCCACTATTGGTCTTCTCTAGGTCTGTCCCGAGAGCGTACTGCCTTAGGGTCTTAGCGGGGAGATCATAGTCTCGGGTATTGTTATCACGGGAGAGCGTCCCCCCATCGGGCGAGTAGGAGCAGGAGAGGCCAAAGCTGAGGTCTGGACGGAGGTCGTAGTCAAAGGTTGCCCGGAGGTTAGGCCCCTTTGACTTGCCGACATAGCGGGTTTCGCTGAAGGAGGAGCGTTGTGTCGAGGGGTAGATCTTCTCGGTAGAGAAGCCACTAGCGTAGGTCCAGGTGCCATACCCTGCAGTGAGGGAGGCAGTGGTCTTGCCTCGCTTGTAGTTGAGGTTCCCAGAGAGGTTTCCGCTGGACTTATCCTGCACGAGCTGATAGCCCGCAGAGATACTCCCGCCGAAGAAGTCGTTCTTGGACTTCTTTAGGACAATGTTGAGGATACCGGCGTTTCCCTCAGCCTCGTATTTGGCCGGAGGCGTGGTGATGACCTCGACCTGCCCGAGGTCACGGCTGGTGTAGGAGCGTAGGAGGCTCACCAGTGCTTTGCCAGAGAGGTGTACCCGCTTGTCGTTGATGAGGACAATGACATTCCCCTTACCGATGACGGAGATACCATCATCTGATACACTCAGACCCGGGGTCTGCTTGAGGACGTCTAGTGCGCTCTGCGCCCCTAGGCTCAGCTGCTCTGCGTCGAAGACGAGGCGGTCAGCCTTGCGGGTGATGATCGGGCGCTTAGCCGAGACAGTGACCGCCTGGAGCTGTACACTCTCCTCGGTGAGGGCGATGGTACCTAGGTCAAGTGTGGCTGAGGAGGTGGGGACGGAGAGCGTCTTGGTGTAGGTCTGATGGCTGAGCCCCTTGATCTGTAGGATGTAGTCCCCAGAGGGAGCTGAGAGCTGGAAGGATCCTGAGGCATCACTAACGGCACCTGTGACCAGAGAGCTGTCGGCCGGCAAGAGGAGGAGGACGTTGGAGAAATCAATGGGACGCTTACTCGTAGAGCCTAGGAGCTTCCCTTGGATAGCTACTGTAGGCGTCTGTGCTAGGATCGGTGAGACTAGGCCTAGCAGGAGCGTGAGTGTGTAAATGCAATACCGTAACATAAGTCTATTGGGTGTTTCTTGTTGCTAATACACTACAAAGGTACATATTCTCCCCAAACTACAAAATCACCCCTCTATATTCCCCAGGCAGGCTGACACATGAAATCACCATAGTGCGAGGGCAAGGTCGTCAAGGAGCATATGCCAGAGATAGAAGTATCCGTGTCCTAGGTATAGAGATGCCAAGCGTATACCTCCTACCTAGGAGGGATGAGTGTACATGTGTGTACACAACTGTATACCCACGTGTACACAACTGTATACACGCGTGTATACA
>NZ_CAJPPN010000070.1 GCF_905372525.1 uncultured Porphyromonas sp. | reverse complement strand
TTATCCTCCTCCCCCTATAGCCCCATTATCCTCACCCTCACTCGTTATCCTTCTCGCTTCACATCCCTCCGGCTTTATCCCCCCACCTCTCTAGCTCTGTGGCCTCAGAAGCATACATCCACCCATACGCCTTCGTTTCTTAGCTCTAGCGTTGTTGCCTACTTTGCCTACTTCTTATGCTCCCTCTCCTGAGCTTTGTGGGCCGTATCCCTTGTATACTGCCACTTAGTGCTCTGTCCCTGACTGTGGAGAGGATCTGCATGTCTTTGGAGGCTACTTTAGCCTCCTGTATCGTGTAGGTGGAATGTCTGATAGGTGGGATGGGGGACTCTTCTGTAGGCTGCTGATGCCACCCTTGCTCGTATTCGCTGAGGAATGTCTGTCTACCTAGTGAGAGGTCTACAAGTATATAAAGTAGCCAGCCCCAGTACTCATCCAGAGTACTGAGGCTGTGCAGACAGGTGTGTGCATTTTAGGTATTCGGTCTTTCGACCTTTGCAATTCTCGGTTACGAAAAAGATTGCTTCGAATTGGTACTACAAAGGTGCAACGAATAATCTTGATATGCAAGTAAATACACCAAGATGCCAAAAGTTTAATCTATTTTTATCCCGATGAAATCTTAGGCCACTCACAAGCGTCCATTTCTCGTCATTTTGTCAATACGTTTTCTTGCCCTTTTAATCTACTTTCACTTTACTCAGAGGGGCATATTTCGCTGTTTTTGCCCCTTTTCTCTCCCTGATCCCCAAAAATCACTTGGGCTTTATCCCTTGATCGGCACCGAGACCCTACCTCCTTCGACCTCCTCCTCGGTCGCTCCTTCCCCGTACGTCTTGACTTCCTCCTCCCACTGTCCCTGATGGGCGGAGGGAATACCCCATCTTTATTT
Organism: uncultured Porphyromonas sp.; assembly: GCF_905372525.1. Taxonomy (GTDB): domain Bacteria; phylum Bacteroidota; class Bacteroidia; order Bacteroidales; family Porphyromonadaceae; genus Porphyromonas. Next base: position 4,950 of record NZ_CAJPPN010000070.1, on the reverse strand, counting down.
GTATATTTGGTGCAGGTTTTACTCAATAACAGCTCCTCAGGTAATGAAAACGGACATCGAAATCGCTCGCTCGATCCCCCTCAGACCCATCGGTGAGATCGCAGCCCAGGTGGCAATCCCCCAGGATAGCCTTGAGTATCATGGGAAGTATATCGCCAAAGTAGATCTCTCGCAGATCCCCCCCGCCCCCTACAAAGGGAAACTTATCCTCGTCACCGCTATCACCGCGACGAAGGCGGGGATCGGCAAGACAACGGTCTCGATAGGCCTAGCCCTCGGGATGTCACGACTAGGCAAGAAGGCTGTGGTAGCCCTTCGCGAGCCTTCCCTTGGCCCCTGCTTCGGCCTCAAGGGTGGTGCTGCGGGCGGAGGCTATGCCCAAGTCCTTCCTATGGAGAAGATCAATCTCCACTTCACTGGGGACTTCCATGCGATCACCTCTGCACACAATATGATCACTGCGCTACTCGACAACTACATCTATCAGAATAGGAACAATGCTACGGAGGGACTCAGCGAAGTCCTTTGGAAGCGTGTCCTAGACGTCAATGATCGTGCTCTGCGCCAGATCGTCACTGGGCTAGGTGGCTCGCTCAATGGTGTGCCAGCGGAGTCGGGCTTCGACATTACCCCTGCCTCAGAGATTATGGCGATCCTCTGTCTCTCCACCTCATTGGAGGATCTAAGGCGAAGGATAGAGAATATCCTCCTTGGCTATAAGAAGTCGGGTGAACCCTTTACCGTGAAGGACCTAGGTGTAGCAGGTGCGATCACAGTCCTCCTGCTCGATGCTCTGAAGCCCAACCTAGCACAGACCACTGAGCATACACCAGCCTTTATCCACGGGGGGCCTTTCGCTAATATCGCACATGGGTGTAACTCGATCCTCGCTACACGTATGGCGATGGCACACTCTGAGTACACCATTACCGAGGCGGGCTTCGGTGCCGATCTAGGTGCAGAGAAGTTCTACAACATCAAGTGCCGTACCGCAGGACTCTCTCCGGCTCTCACGGTACTTGTCGCTACCCTCGGTGGCCTAAAGATGCATGGTGGCGTAGACGAGCAAGACCTTAAGAGTCCCAACATCGAGGGCGTACGCCACGGACTTGCCAACCTAGACCGACACATTGAGAATATCCGGAGCTTTGGGCAGACGGTCGTCGTAGCCTTCAATCGCTTTGCCACCGACACCGACGAGGAGATCGAGCTAGTGCGCCAGCACTGTGCCTCCCTTGGGGTAGGCTTTGCTGTCAATTCTGCCTTTGCCCAAGGGGGCGAGGGTGCTCGAGAACTGGCTCAACTCGTCATCGATACCATCGAGCGTGAGCCCTCCAAGCCCCTATCCTATACCTATCCCCTAGAGGCCTCGATCGAGGAGAAGGCTCGCCTGGTCTCACAGCGCATCTATGGAGCTCGTAGCATCACCTTCTCATCCAAGGCTAAGAGCCAGCTAGAGCGCATCAAGAAATATGGATGGGAGCGCTTCCCGATCTGTGTGGCCAAGACCCAGTATTCCTTCAGCGAAGACCCCAAGGCTTATGGTAGTCCTCGGGACTTTGACCTCGAGGTACGTGACATCGTGATCAATACGGGGGCGGAGATGATCGTCCTCGTCCTCGGTGCGCTCCTTCGTATGCCGGGTCTACCTCGTAGCCCACAGGCTCTGCGCATAGACTACGTAGATGGCTTTATCGAGGGGCTTAGCTAAGTCTCCCTCTTCATTATACCTAACTACATACTGCAATGATGAAATTTGACCTAGCGATCATTGGGGCTGGCCCTGGTGGTACGGATGCAGCAGAGCACGCTGCCGCACATGGCCTTCGGGTCGTCATTTTCGAGAAGAATAAGCTCGGTGGGGTTTGCCTCAACGAAGGGTGTATCCCCACCAAGACGCTCCTCCACTCCGCACATCTGCTGGCTGAGGCTCGCGAAGGGCGCAAATACGGTCTCTCCATCCCAGAGGCTGAGCTGGAGCTCTCTAAGGTAATGGCTCGCAAGGGCAAGATCCTGAAGAAGCTCTCTGCTGGCATCCGTATGAACCTCCAGAACCTAGGGGTAGAGATCGTTACCGAGGAAGCCCGTCTCACGGGACATCAGGATGGTACCTATCAAATCCAGGCCGGAGAGGCTAGCTACGAGGCTCCCCACGTGATCCTTGCCACAGGCTCTCGAGCCTTCGTTCCCCCTATCCCAGGCCTCAGTGAGGTGCCCTACTGGACGGCAAAGGAAGCCCTAGAGATAGACACTCTACCGAGTTCGCTCGCCGTCCTCGGCGGGGGAGTCATAGGGATGGAGTTCGTCTCCTTCTTCTCTACACTCGGGGTAGAGGTCACGGTCATCGAGATGCTCCCCAAGATCCTTGGGCCTATGGATGAAGAGGTCTCTACAGAGCTACAGAAGGCCTTTGAGAAGAGAGGTGTGAAGTTCCACCTAGAGACCAAGGTCACTGCTGTACGTGAGGGAGTCGTCGTAGCAGAGCACGCAGGTGAGACGATCGAGATCCCCTTCGAGAAGCTCCTAGTCAGTGTCGGCCGTCGTGCTGTCACCGAGGGGCTAGGGATAGAGACGGTCGGAGTCGAGCTCCAGCGTGGTGCAGTACGCGTCGATGTGCACATGCAGACCTCTGCCCCTGGGATCTATGCGATCGGGGATATCAATGGGGTCTCCATGCTAGCCCATACGGCAGCTCGTGAGGGGGTGATCGCAGTCGATCATATCCTCGGAGGGAGCGAAGAGATGTGCTACCGGGCTATTCCTGGGATCGTCTACGCCAATCCTGAGATCGCCTCCGTCGGCTACACCGAGCAGGAGCTCCGTGCTGAGGGACGTCCCTATGAGGTACATCGTGTACCGATGACTCTCTCGGGACGCTTCGTCATCGAGAACGAGCAGGGTAATGGTATCTGCAAGCTCCTCACCGACGAACAGGGTGTCGTCCTCGGGGCACACCTCATCGGCAATGGATCCTCTGAGATCCTCGTGCCTGCGATCATGGCCGTACAGTGTGGACTGAAGCTCTCTGATCTCGCTAGGGTCGTCTTCCCCCATCCCACGGTCTGTGAGATCCTTCGCCTAGCTGCTCTACATTAGCCCCCCTTCTCTTCCAGAGCCTGGGTGCTCCTAGGAATACCCCCATGTATCCTCCTCCGAGATACATGGGGGTATCTGTGTATGGCCGTCGTGTCATCCCTATCGAAGCCCTTGTGAAGGGGAGGACGAGACGTACGGCTCCCCTCCATTCCGGAGTTCTGCTGTACCTCTGTAGCGTCTGATACGTCCCGAGGAGGATTGCCTCTATATCCCTTCCCTCTAGTGCAGGGCTGACGCATGAAATCACTATAATGCAAGGGAAAGGTCGTGAAGGAGTACACGCCGAAGATAGAAGTATCTACGTCCTAGTCTAGATATGCCCAGCGTATCCCTCCTACCTAGGAGGGATGAGTATACACGTGTGTACACAACTGTATACCCACGTGTACACAACAGTATACACGCGTGTACACTACCTCGCTCTAAGTATATCCTCTGTAGAGCTCGCTTGTATGTCTGTTTCTTGGGGATAATGCCTAGGATCTTTAGTGATGGGCTAAGGCTCCCTGGAATATGAAATAATCCTCCCGAAGATCCAAAGGCCGGAGTGTACGATCGAGATCATGCGTCGGCCCTGCCCTCTAGTGGGGGGATTGTATAGTCTCTCCCCTTTTCGTCCCCATACCCCCATGCCCAGAGTGAGCGAAGAAGTGACGAGAGGGGGGAAGCTAGAACGGCAGAAGTTGAGCCCCCAGAGGGGAACTGAAAAATTTTTTCCTGAGTACAAGAAGACGGAAGAATAAGGGTTTATTCTCCCCAGCCCTTGAGTGGAATGAGGAGAATGAGGAGGAGTGATCCCTCAGTCTAAGGTGTGCAGTATTAGGTGGGTATATGGTGGGGGAGGATTGTGTACCCTCGATCTCTCGGAGTGTGATGAGCTGGGGAGCCGTACTCTAGTATGGAGTATGTGGAGTGGGGAATAGAGGAGAAAAGTCATAGAGATATTTGCAGGTTCAAAACTTTTATCTACCTTTGCAGTGCTGAATCTTTAGCTCAGTTGGTTTAGAGCACTACCTTGACAGGGTAGGGGTCGGCGGTTCGAGTCCGCCAAGGTTCACAAAACACTGTCTCATGGTGTAATGGTAGCACAACAGATTCTGGTCCTGTTTGTTAAGGTTCGAGTCCTTATGAGACAACTAAAGGGAGCACAACGTGCTCCCTTTTTTTATGCGACAGCGTCAGGAATATGCTTATCGGTGAATAACCGGTAGCACCCAATCCCCTAAGGCCCTTATTCGAAAAGTAAGAGGATAGGAAGCCGCTCCCAGCACCCGATGAGTATGCTCTATCGTTAGCTTTTGCTAGCATGTAGTCTTAGGAGCGAGGTGAGGAGTACTGACCTTGTGGAGAGGCTTCGCCCTGCGGAGGCTTTACCTCGCTGGCTGATAGGGATTAGCAAGTGGAGTAGGAGAAGGTATTTCCTTATTTGCCAAATTATTCCGTTCTTTGTAGGCAGAGAATAATAACAAACATAGTACACAATATCATTATGAAGCAGTATCTAGGCGTCATCGTGATGCTCATCGGAGCATTCCTCCAGGTCTTCTCGTATCTATCTGATCAGGTAGAGAGTGCGAACATCTTCCTCGCCACGGGGCTCTGCCTGGTGATCGCGGGCTATCTGATACACATCTTCCTCAACAAGAAGATCGAAGCATAATAGCACGAGACGCAACTAAGCCTACAGAGGCCACATAGCTTGAGCTGTGTGGCCTCTGTCTTTTTTCCTACCCGTACCTACCTCGTGCGTGGGACGGATAGGGTATGTACTGAGGAGGCTCTCCGGGAGCACTCCCTACCTCTCTCCCCCCGATAGAATAGGGGAGAGGCAGGGTGAGAGGGGCTGGGTGGGAG
>NZ_CAJPPN010000069.1 GCF_905372525.1 uncultured Porphyromonas sp. | reverse complement strand
CTCCTGAGCCCTACGAGATTTAGGATAAATTCGCTTCCCCCTAGGCGCCTCGGGGACGCTCTAGGGGGAAGCGAATTTATCCTAAATCTCGTAGGGCTCAGGAGTGCGGGGCGGGAAACCCTTTCGCCTCCTTAGCTGCGAGGCTGTGAGCCCAGAGTGGATGGGCAAGTGAAGCCTGTACTCGGGACGTTACTTCTTCTGTGGGATGGTCTTGAGCATCTCATCGACGGCTCTGATGAGCTGAGCATCATAGCCGCGAAGGTATTCCTCGGGGGTGGAATAGACCTCGATGTCGGGCTGCAGGGTTGCGTTCTCTAGGGGCTTGCCATTGAGGTCAGAGCAGGTCACCTGAGGAATACCGAAGACGATGTAGGGATTGATCTGAGACTCCCACCAGACGGCAGTCATCGTCCCTGCCACGGGCGAGCCAATGACCTTACCGAGGCCCAGCGTCTTGTAGACCCAGGGGAAGCCGTGCCCGTTGCTGTAGTTCCCTTCGCTGACGAGGACGCAGCTGGGCTTGTTCCACTGCATGAAGGGGTCATCACCGATATACTGGCCACGAGGAGTGAAGGTGAGGTACTTCTTCCCACTGAGTAGGTGGACGAGGTCTTCGTGGAGCCAGCCCCCGCCGTTGTAGCGGGTATCGACGATGACAGCGTCGGTATTGCGGTACTTACCGAGTAGATCCTGGAAGGCGGTGCGGAAGCTAGGGCTATCCATCGAACGTACATACACGTAGGCGACTCGTCCCCCACTACGCTCACGTACGAGGTCTTCGCAGCGACGGAGCCAACGACGGTAGAGGAGCTCGTCCTGCCAGTTCTGCGAGCAGGGCTTGACGATCTGGTCGAAGCGCTTGCCCGTCTTGGGGTCTAGGACGGTGAGGTTCACACGCTTGGAGACCTTGCCGTTGAGGTAGAGCTCGACGGGTTGGTCCGCCTTGATGAGTTCGCCATCGATACGCTCGATGATCATGCCCTTCTCTACCTTGGAGCCCCCGAAACTGAGCGGGCCACCCTGTAGGAGCTCGACGATACGTAGGCCATCGCCCTTGTAGCTATTGTCGTAGAAGGCGCCTAGAGCAGCGGTAGCTACGGGACTCTTCTTGGGGAAGCAACGCCCCCCTGTATGAGAGGCATTGAGCTCACCAAGGAGCTCGCTGAGGAGCTCTGCGAAGTCCTCATCATTATTGATATAGGGGAGGAAGCGGCGGTAGGTGGTGCGGTAGTAATCCCAGTCCACACCATGAAGCTTCTCGTCGTAGAACTTATCCTTGACCTGCTGCCAAGCGTGGTCGAAGATATAGGCACGCTCCTCGGCAGGTCTGTGGTCGAACTCCGCAGAGTAGCTGATGGGCTTCACCGCCCCGTTAGCGTCTACCTTGGAGAGCCCACCGTAGGACGTACCGACATAGATCGTCTTGCCGTCCTTGCCTAGGCGTAGCTCACCACGGCCGATCTTTGGAGAGAGGATCTTGGAGGTCTTGGAGACGAGATCCAGCTCCCAGAGGTCGGTACTATCACCGTAGCGCATGATGTAGTAGAGCTTGGTACCATCGTCGTTGATGAGGGCATCGGACACGCTCCCCGAGGCGGAGGTGAGGCGGATGACACGATCCTCACGGTCGGTAAAGTCAGGCGTGAAGGGCTTGGTGTCCTTCTTCTCTTCGGCCTTCTTATCCTTCTTCCCCTTTTTGGAGTCCTTCTTATCGGTGGCAGAGTCCTTCTTACCTAGATCCTTGAGTTCCTTCTGTAGCTCACGTTCTTCCTTGCTGAGTTTGAAGTCCTCGAAAGCTTCCTTATCTAGGAACATTAGGTAAAGATCCGTCTGTGCGCCCCAGCTCCCGTGGCTCCGATAGCCAGCTCGGTCGGAGCGGAAGAGGATGGCCTTGCCACCGAGGACAAACTTACCCTCGGCATCGTTATAACCACTCTCGGTGAGGTTGATGACTTCACCCGATCCGTCGGCCTTGACCAGAGCGCAGTCGGTGTGCATCCAGCCCCCAACACCGATGTAGTTCGTTAGGATCCACTTCCCGTCGGGGCTCCAACGGAAGTGCTGGTCACCATCGGAATAGGAATAGTTGAACTTCTTGTCGAGCACCTTCGTCTCCTTACCCGAAGCTAGGTCGTAGACATATATAGCGGTGCGGTCTCTGAGGAAGGCCACACGCCTGCCGTCGGGAGAGAAGAGGGGCTGGAAGCTCGCCTCCTTGCCCTTGGTGAGCTGCTTCTCCTTTAGCTCACGGGCATAGACGAAGTGAGGATCATCCTTGCGCACGAGCTCGGTCAGGTAAATCTGCCACGTACCATCCCGCTCAGCTGCGTAGACCATCTTCTTGCCATCGGAGCTAATGTCTACATCACGCTCCTCTTGGGGGGTGTCGGTGATCCGCTTGGTGGTCTTGTACTCGGTGTGGGTGACGTAGACGTCACCACGGGCGACGAAGGCGATCTCCTTGTCGCTCGGAGCGACAGCAAAGGAAGCGACGTCGCTCGTGAGCCACTCCTTATTGATCGCTTTCTCCTCGGCGTCACGGATGAGGGTGACAGTGACCTTCTGAGGCTGTCCTCCCGGGGTGAGGGTATAGATCTCGCCGTCGTAGCCGAAGCAGAGGGTACCGTTCTCGGCACGAGAGAGGAAGCGGACGGGGTTCTTGGCGAAGGTCGTGATACGCTCATCGCTGGCCGAGGGAGAGACGCTGGCTCGGTGATAGATATTGAAGGAGCCATCCCGCTCACTGAGGTAGTAGAAGCCCCCCTTGTCGTCCCAGACCGCATTGCGGTCTTCGCCACCGAAGGAGGTGAGCTTGGTGTACTTGCCCTCCTTGCTCCGGTGCCAGATGTCTCGGGTAACGGGGGAGACGGCATGCTTGCGCCAGACATCTTCGTAGCCCTTGATGTCGGTGTAGAGGATCTCGCCATTGCGTAGGGATGGGCTGGCCATCGGGGTCCCGTTGTAGAGCTGTGGGCGAGCAGTGTCCTTCGTTAGGTCGAGAGAGTAGGTCTGTACGAACCAGTTCCAGGGGTACATACTGAAGTTGGCCTCGGGCAAGATCGCAGCTTGGAAGAGGAGGGTGTTGTTGTCGAGAAAGGCAACAGGGAGCTCCTTGACACTATTGAAGGTCAGTCGCCTCAGCCCAGAGCCATCGGCCGAGACGATGTAGACGTCCTTCCCACCCTCTCTGTCGGAGGAGAAGGCGATGCGCTTACTGTCCGGGCTCCAGATGGGAGTGCCGTCGTAGGCTACATTGGAGGTGATACGCCGAGCACTCCCCCCCGCAGTGGGGACAGTGTAGATATCACCCTGGAAGCAGAAGGCGATGCTCCGACCATCTGGGCTGATCTGCTGATGCCTTAGCCAGAGGGGAGCCGAAGTCTCCGCTCCTACCGTCGTCCCAGCTAGGAGGGAGACGAGAGCGAGCGTGAATACATGTTTCATAGTCTATTGTATGTGAATAGTGAGCGTACGGGCAAAGTTACGCATTTATCGGGCACTTAACAAGGTGAGCGAGGAGGGGGGGAGCTGATGGAGTTGATGGGGCTGATGGGGCTAATAAGTCCAATAAGGGGAATAAGACTAATAGGGCTAATAAGGGGAGGGGCTATAAACGTAGCTAGCCCTCGGCAGTTGGGACTGCCGAGGGCTAGCTGCGAATTGTTCTCTAGGGAGAGAGGGGGATTACTTCTTGCCCTGACGTGCCGAGTAGCTTAGGTTAAGCGCATTGGCACGACGTAGCTCTTCCTTGATCTGAGAGATGATGTTCATCTTCGTTTCCTTATCTGCCTTCAGAGAGACCTGCATGAGGGCACGGCGGTCATCACGTAGCTTCGCCTTGGCCTGCTCGATGTAGCTGTAGACGGCAGTAGGGTTCTGCGTCACCTGGTCATTGAGCTGGATGGCGGAGTTCGATCCGTACATCGCACGATACTCCTTGTTGGGCTTCCCGACGTAGATGAAGGTCACGAGTGACTTCTCCTCTAGCTTCGTCAGTTCGGTCGCTGTAGGTAGGTTGCTGAAGCTGACCTTGGGAGTCACCTCACGGATGGAGGTCACCATCATAATGAAGAACAGGAAGGCGAAGACCAAGTCAGGGAGAGAAGACGTATTCAACTCGGGCATCTCGCGCCCACCTGATTTACTGAATTTTCCCATGACTACTGTTGCTTCTTTACGAGGTTAGACAGAGGCATTTCGGAGATGTGCATAGGGTATGCATCAGCCACTGACTTCTTCTGCGAAGGGGTCAGGTCTTCGAAAGGCTTTTGGAAGGCTTGCTTAGCGAACTTATCCCAGACCTCATTGTAGGCCTTGATCAGCTCATTCTGCACGTTGACGTACATCTGATAGCTCGTCTCGACCTCGTTCTTGATCGAGATAGCGTAGCCTGAGGTGACGACCTTGCGGTTGCCGAGGCCCTCTACATCGCGCACCTCGTGCTCGGGGAGGTAGGGCTTCTCCTCAGGGTTCATGATGAATTCAACAGCGTAGTCCTTGAGCTGGTCTAGCTTGACCGGGATGAGCTGGTCACGACCAGCGGCGTCCATGCGGGAGATCACGATCTCGTCAGATCGGTTGACCAGCAGGCGCATGACGTTACGGTCGTTGAGCTCGATCTGCTGTTGCTCTTGTTGCTTTGGAGCTAGCGGAGGCAGACGCCTCTTCAGCCCCTTATCAGTATCCATTGAAGTTGTAATCAAGAAGAAGATAAGCAACATAAAAGCGATATCGGCTGATGATGACCCATTGATACCGGGAGTCTTTCTTTTTGCCATAGTGCTTTCTGCTTTATTCGTTATTGATTATCAACTCTTATCTCTTCAGAGCCTTGGAGATACCTCCCCAGATGGCTGCGCCGACAGTTAGGATGAAGAGGACGTAGGTGGAGTAGAGCCACATATCGGTGACCTTGAGCCAGCCTGAGGTATTGTAGCTCTGAGAAGCCTCGTTGAGTCCCTTGATAGGTTCACCGCTACCGATGGCATAGGTGATAGCTAGTAGGGCGAGGAAGGCCACGACACCACCGATGGAGACGAGAGCCCCACGAGAGTTGGTCTGGAAGGTGCTGGCGAAGTTCTTGCACGCAAAGACGAGCGTAGCGCAGACGGTTACCAGGAAGAGGGCATACGTCCAGAAGAGGAGGATACCCGTATACTCATAGACCGTGTTCCCCTTAGCGTCAGTCTCGGATCCTCCTAGGAAGAAGAGGAAGAAGATCAGGACGCTGATGCAGGAGAGGATCAATAAAGTATAGCTGGATACCTTGCGTATCTTGGTTACAGCCATTGTCTTTATTTATTATGAGTTAGGGATTACTTGTTGTTCTTGACGTTGTACTTAACGATCAGGTCAAGCAGGGTGATGGAAGCGTCTTCCATGCGGTTGAGGATACCTTCGACGAGCGAGAGGATGTAGTTGTAGAAGACCTGAAGGATCAGAGCTACGACAAGCCCCCCGATGGTCGTGATCAGAGCCACCTTCATACCACCAGCGACGACCGTTGGGCTGATATCACCGACGCGTTCGATGTTATCGAAGGCGAGCACCATCCCTACGACCGTACCAAGGAACCCGAGAGAGGGAGCCATAGCGATGAAGAGGGTGATCCAGGAGAGGTTCTTTTCGAGCAGACCGCCCTGTACGCCACCGTAGGAGACGACGGACTTTTCGGCGATGTCGATACCCTGGTCAGCACGGAGCAGAGCCTGATAGGCGATCGAGGCGATAGGGCCACGGGTGTCGCGGGCGATACCCTTAGCCTTTTCGAGGTTACCTTCCTTGATGAGGGCATCTTCGATGTCCTTGAGGAGCTTGTCTGGGTTCGTGTTCGCTAGGTTTAGATAGATGATACGTTCGAGGCAGATAGCCAGCCCGAGGATGAGCGTGATGGCGATCAGAGCCATGAAGTCGGCACCCCCTTCGATGAACTTCGTCTTGAGGGACTGGTGGAAGCTCGTTTCTTCCTGAGCACCGGCAGGCGCTGTCGCATCGTCCGTAGCAGGGGCAGCGACTGCC
>NZ_CAJPPN010000068.1 GCF_905372525.1 uncultured Porphyromonas sp. | reverse complement strand
CTCACCGCACCGACGGCACCCAGCCCCCACACTCACCGCACCGACGGCACCCAGCCCCCACACTCACCGCATCGAAGGCTCTGAACTCCCTCATCCATCGCACCGAAGGCTCTGAACTCCCTCATCCATCGCACCGACTGCACCGAGCCCCTAGGACTAGTCACCACACATAGAGCAAAGGGCTTTCCCCCTAACCCAAAGCATCTCCTTCTCTCCTCACCCACCGTAGCAATATTCCCCATCCCCTCGTCGTCTATCTCCCCCTAGCGGGGAGGATAGTGCGTACGTGGAGATAAGAGGCCGCCCCCCACAAAAAGGAGGCAGCCTCTGTAGCCAGCAGACAAGAGGCAGGGAGTGCCCCTCTCCGAGGCACTCCCTAGAAAAGAGGAAGCGTCCACACCTCAGGGATGAGGTGTGGACGCTTCTCTTGCTTCTGCCATGTCCCCCCTCTGGGTGATGAGGGGACTAGTGGCTTGGGGTAGGCTTACTCAGCGCTCTCAGCAGCGGGGGCAGCAGCCTCAACAGCAGGCTTCGTAGAGCGACGCGAACGACGGGTCTTAGGAGCAGCCTTCTTCTCAGCCTTGTCCTTGAGCATACCTTCGTTGTAGTCTACGAGCTCGATGAAGCAGACGGCAGCGTTGTCCCCGAGGCGGTATCCCGTCTTGAGGATGCGGGTGTATCCGCCTGGGCGGTCAGCGATCTTAGCAGCTACTGGGCCGAAGAGCTCCTTGAGGGCGTACTTGTTCTGTAGCTCAGCGAAGACGATACGGCGCGAGTGGGTCGAGTCGTCCTTAGCACGGGTCAGCAGGGGCTCTACGTATACGCGCAGTGCCTTAGCCTTGGCCACAGTGGTGAAGATACGCTTGTGAAGGATCAGCGAGGCAGCCATATTGGAGAGCATGGCCTCACGGTGCGCCTTCTTGCGACCTAGGTGGTTAAATTTCTTATTATGTCTCATCTTCTAGTTAGTCATTTAAATTGTACTTGCTCACATCCATCCCAAAGTCTAGGTGCAGACGCTCCATGAGCTCGTTGAGCTCATCCATGGACTTCTTCCCGAAGTTGCGAAGCTTAGAGAGGGAGTCCCGATCCATCACCACGAGGTCCGCTAGGGTATGAATCTCGCCAGCACGTAGGCAGTTGAGCGCACGTACAGAGAGATCCAGCTCGGTGAGCTCCTGAGAGAGGAGCTCGCGTACCCGGTTCAGCTCTTCCTCGCTATCGACCTCCTCGGGGAAGAAGGCTTCCTCGACGGTCTCCTCTACCTCGACAGGGTCTTGTACGAAGAGGCTGAAGTGCTCGATGAGGATTTCAGCCGCTTCCTTGAGAGCACGCTGAGGATGGATGCTACCATCGGTGGTGATCTCTAGGACGAGCTTCTCGTAGTCGGTCTTCTGCTCGACACGGAAGTTCTCAGCCCAGTACTTGACGTTGCGGATAGGGGTGTAGATAGAGTCGATGGCGATGGTCTGTAGCTCATTGGCCTTGGCTGTATCTACGGTCTTCTCGTCAGCGGGGACGTATCCACGTCCCTTGTTGATCTCGAGCTCGATGGTCAGCGAGAAGGCTTCATCGAGGTGGCAGATGACGAGCTCAGGGTTGAGCACCTGGAAGGAGGAGAGCCGTCCGTCGAGGTCACCAGCGACGAACTCCTTCTTGCCAGAGATCGTCAGGCTGATGGTCTCGCCAATAGCCTCCTCGGAGAGGGGACGGAAGCGGACCTGCTTGAGGTTGAGAATGATGTTAGTAACATCCTCCAAGACACCCGGAATAGTAGCAAATTCATGATTGACACCTTCGATCTTGATGGTCGAGATGGCAAAGCCTTCGAGTGAAGAAAGGAGTATACGACGCAGGGCATTACCGACAGTGGTACCATAGCCCGGCTCGAGGGGACGAAACTCAAACTTAGCGAATGAGTCCGTCGCATCCATCATGAGGACGTTTTCGGGCTTCTGAAATGCTAATATTGCCATGTGAGTGAGATACTAGGGATTATTACTTAGAGTATAGTTCGACGATCAGCTGCTCCTTGATGTCCTCGGGGATGTCCTCACGAGCGGGGGCACTGAGGAACTTACCCGAGAGGGAAGCCTGATTCCACTCGAGCCAGCTGTAGCTGCTGTGGCTACGACCAGCTAGAGAGTCGGTGATGACCTCTAAGCTCTTCGCCTTCTCACGTACCCCGACGACCTGACCGGGCTTGAGGGTATAGGAGGGGATATTGACTACCTGACCGTCCACGGTGATGTGGCGGTGCGAGACGAGCTGACGAGCAGCTGCGCGAGTCTTCGCGATGCCGAGGCGGTAGACGACGTTGTCGAGGCGGCTCTCAAGGAGCTGAAGGAGGACTTCACCAGTCACCCCCTTGGTGCGCTGCGCCTTTTCGAAGAGGTTGCGGAACTGACGTTCGAGCACCCCATAGGTGTACTTAGCCTTCTGCTTTTCCTTGAGCTGGATGCCGTATTCGCTCGTCTTGCGACGGCGGCTGTTCCCGTGCTGACCTGGAGGATAGTTCTTCTTGGAGAGAACCTTATCCGCACCGAAGATAGGTGCACCGAGCTTACGGGCGATCTTTGATTTTGGGCCTGTATATCTTGCCATTGTCTTCTATTGTTGGGCAGTACGAGCCTCCCGACGAATCGGGGGATGGGAGTGTGGCAGGAGGTGAGGGTAGGAGGGCGGAGTGCAGCCGCGACCGGTTATGAGGAGAGGATAGATAATGAAAGTATAGCCAATCTATTCACCCATCGTCCCTCCTAGGGGATCCTGACCTATTCTGCTACTTCTCTGTCATGCTCTAGCGTCCATTAGCTCCTAGCCAGGTAGGAGACGAGAGCGGTAGAGCCTCTGCGATGTACTGCTATCTGTATGAAACTACTCTGTTATCTAAAGCGACTGACGAGGATTAGACACGACGACGCTTAGGAGGACGGCAACCATTGTGTGGCATTGGGGTCACGTCTACGATCTCGGTGACCTCGATCCCTGCACCATGGAGGGTACGGATAGCAGACTCACGTCCGTTGCCTGGACCCTTGACGAAGACCTTCACCTTACGCAGGCCGAGGTCGTAAGCGACCTTAGCGCAGTCCTGCGCAGCCATCTGGGCGGCATAGGGGGTATTCTTCTTGGAGCTACGGAAGCCCATCTTACCGGCCGAAGACCAGCTGATGACCTGACCGTCGTTGTTGGTCAGGGAGATGATGATGTTATTGAAAGAAGAATGGATGTGAGCCTGACCCACAGCGTCGATCTTGACGACCTTCTTCTTTGCTACTACTTTCTTTGCCATATCAACGTCTATTACTTACTAGCCTTCTTCTTATTTGCGACAGTCTTCTTCTTACCCTTGCGTGTACGAGCGTTGTTCTTCGTGCTCTGGCCACGTAGGGGCAGACCGATACGGTGGCGGACACCACGGTAGCAACCGATGTCCATCAGTCGCTTGATGTTCAGCTGGACTTCGGAGCGAAGATCCCCCTCGACCTTGTACTCAGCGCCGATGACCTCACGGATAGCGGCAGCCTGATCGTCGGTCCAGTCCTTGACCTTGATATTGCGATCGACCCCAGCCTTATCTAGGATCTTCGTAGCGCTGCTACGGCCGATCCCGAAGATGTAAGTCAAGGCAATTTCTCCTCGTTTGTTTTGTGGCAAGTCAACGCCAACAATTCTGATAGCCATACTTATCTTGTTCGTTTAATATAGTCCGATGGTTAGAGACTACCCCTGGCGTTGCTTGAACTTGGGGTTCTTCTTGTTGATTACGTACAGACGCCCCTTGCGACGAACGATCTTGCAGTCGGCGGTGCGCTTCTTGAGTGATGCTCTTACTTTCATATCTATGTAGGGTTATTTATATCTGAAGGATATACGCCCCTTGGTCAGGTCGTAGGGAGACATCTCCACCTTGACCTTGTCCCCTGGGAGGATCTTGATGTAGTGCATACGCATCTTCCCAGAGATGTGGGCGGTGATGACGTGACCATTCTCTAGCTCGACCTTGAACATCGCGTTCGAGAGCGCCTCGAGGATGACCCCGTCTAGTTCTATAGCTGCTTGCTTCGGCATATTAGTTATTACGAACTTAAAACTCTCTGTCCACTAAGACTTCCTTGATGAAGTCAAACGAAGAGAGGATATCGGCCTTGCCCTCGCGGATAGCGATGCAATGCTCGAAGTGAGCCGAGGGCTTACCTGTCTTTGTGCGGACAGTCCACCCGTCGTTCCTGTCAAAGATGACATTCTTCGATCCCATGTTCACCATGGGCTCGATGCAGATGCACATCCCTGATCGGAGCTCTGCTCCTGTACCACGGCGTCCGTAGTTCGGCACACCGGGCTCCTCATGCATGTTCTTGCCTATCCCATGTCCCTCTAGCTCTCGGACGATATGGTAGCCACGCGCCTCGCAGTACCGCTGCACAGCCGAGCTAATATCACCCACTCGCTTGCCTGCGACCGCCTGCTCTATACCTATATAGAGAGACTCCTTCGTCGTGCGAAGGAGGGCGAGTACCTCGGGGGATACCTCGCCGACGGCGAAGGTATAAGCCGAGTCGCCGGTGAAGCCAGCGAGCTTCGTCCCGCAGTCTACGGAGACGATGTCGCCCTCGCGTAGGACGACCTTGGAGGAGGGGATGCCGTGCACCACGTGGTCATTGACCGAGGTGCACAGGCTCCCAGGGAAGCCATTGTAGCCGAGGAAGGCGGGAGTGGCACCGTTGTCACGGATGAACTCCTCGGCACGCTTATCTAGCTCTAGGGTCGAGACCCCGGGAGCTATGATCTTAGCGACCTCGGCGAGGGTACGGCCGACCAGCTGGTTGGCCGCACGCATGAGTTCGATTTCTTCGTCTGTCTTCAGATAGATCATCTTAGTAAGCAGCTACAGAGCCTGTACGTCCCTTGATGCGGCCACTCTTCAGCAGACCATCGTAGTGGCGCATGAGTAGGTGGCTCTCGATCTGCTGGAGGGTATCGAGTACGACCCCAACGAGGATCAAGAGTGACGTACCGCCGAAGAATTGAGCAAACTCTCCTGATATACCGATGATACGAGCGAAGGCGGGCATGATAGCCACGATCGCTAGGAAGAAGGCACCAGGCAGTGTGATGCGGTCCATGATCGTATCTAGGTAGTCCTTCGTTGCCTTACCGGGCTTCACACCTGGGATGAACCCATTGTTACGCTTCAGATCGTTGGCCATCTGCGTTGGGTTGATCGTGATCGCGGTGTAGAAGTAGGTGAAGAGCAGGATGAGGATACCGAAGACGAGGTTGTACCAGACGCCCGTGTTGTCTGAGAAGGCACGCACGAAGCCACCGGCATTATCCCCCTGTACCCAGCTCAGGATGGAGATAGGCACCATCATGATCGTCTGGGCAAAGATGATCGGCATCACGTTAGCAGCATTGACCTTGAGGGGGATGTACTGACGAGCACCTCCGTACTGCTTGTTGCCGACGACACGCTTGGCATACTGTACCGGCACACGGCGAGTACCCTGTACCAGCAGGATCGCTCCGGCCATGACTGCGAGCAGGAAGACTAGCTCGAAGAGGAGCCACACGAGTCCCCCGGCACCGCCTGAGACGCGCGTCCCCCACTCTGCCGTCAGAGCGACAGGGAGGCGAGCGATGATACCGATCATGATGATCAGCGAGACGCCGTTGCCGAGGCCCTTGTCTGTGATACGTTCACCGAGCCAGAGGACGAACATGCTCCCAGCCGCCATCACGACGATCGCATAGACGTCAAACCAGAAGCCACTAGGGAGCGAGGAGCCCACCTGAGCCAGCTGCTGATTGAGGTTCACCAGATAGGCAGAGCCCTGTACCAGCAGGAGTAGTACGGTCAGGTAGCGTGTCCACTGGTCGATCTTGCGGCGGCCACTCTCACCCTCCTGCTGGAGCTTCTGGATCGAAGGCACAGCGATAGCAGCGAGCTGCATCACGATAGAGGCCGAGATGTAGGGCATGATCCCCATAGCGAAGATCGAGGCATTGGAGAACGCCCCCCCGGAGAACATATCGATCAGTGCCATCAGACCCGAGCTGGTCTGCTTGTGTAGCGAGTCAAGCGCATTGGGGTCGATCCCTGGGATCACGATGAATGAGCCCAGTCGATAGATCAGGACGAAAAACAAGGTGGTGAGGATGCGCTGACGCAGCTCCTCGACCTTCCAAATGTTTTTCAGTGTCTCTATAAAGCGCATAAGCTACTAGAGTTTTACAGCACTTCCTCCCTGTGCGATGATAGCTGCTTCGGCAGACTTAGAGAAGGCATTGGCCTCCACTTCGAGCTTTAGGCTAAGCGTGCCGTTACCGAGGATCTTCACGAGATCATTCTTACCGATGAGGCCTGCCTCGATGAGGTCTGCCTTGGTGATACGGCTTAGGCTCTTAGCCTCTGCGAGCGTTTGGAGCGTAGAGAGGTTGACTGGAGCGTATTCTACACGATTGATATTCTTGAAGCCGAACTTAGGCAGGCGACGCTGGATAGGCATCT
>NZ_CAJPPN010000067.1 GCF_905372525.1 uncultured Porphyromonas sp. | reverse complement strand
TTCCAAATCACAACGCAAATTCCCTCCCGCTTCGCACGCGGGTACATTATTTATAGGGGAGTAGGGAAGGAGCTGAGAAAAGGCTAGCTGCAGAGCTGGCACGAGCCCATTCGTTGCGCTGATATGAGCCCTTCTAGCGTACCGAGGAGAGCCTATTCGTACAGCTGAGAGGAGCCCCTAGACGAAGCAGTAATGAGCGCCCCAGTGTACACGCGTGTATACAACAGTGTACACGTGGGTACACAACTGTATACACACGTGTACACAAAACAGGATACGACGGGAGCGCAAAAGAGGGGATAACAAGCAGGTGGAGACGAGGACGGGACGAGGGAGGGGAAGGGAGCGGGTGGAGGGCGGGGGAGTCCCCACATCGCTAGATGCCCCACAGATAGAGAACGGACCGGAATAGTTGCTATCTTTGACGCTGGGGATTAGCCCTCACAATATCCAGTCACTAAACAGCGTCACAATGAGCAGAGAGCAGGAGACGACCACTTCCATCGAAAGGCTATTAGACCGTCACGAGTCCGAAGACCTAGAATTCAAACGAGCCAGAGGAGGTCTACCTAATAGTATCTGGGAGACATACTCAGCCTTCGCCAACACCCATGGTGGGCTCATCGTGCTCGGTGTAGAGGAGCTGAAGGATGGGAGATACGCTCTAGCAGGGCTATCCCGAGAAGATGCAGAAAAACTCAAACACACCCTCTGGCGAGAGATAAGAAATAAGCAGAAGGTGAACACTTGTATTCTGTCGGAGGAACATGTGATCATCGAGGAAGTAGACGGTAGCTATCTACTACTCATCCAGGTGCCGCAGGCTTCTAAGGAGCTACGTCCCATATATGTAGGGACACAAGCGGACAGCGGGACTTTCCAACGAAGGAGCGAGGGAGACTTCCGCTGCACCTCCACCGAAGTGCGGAGGATGTATGCAGACTCTGCCTTAGCTCACCCTGCCGATAGCCGAATACTCCGAAACTTTACTTGGGACGACATAGACCTCTCATCGGTAAAACAGTACCGCCTACTCTTTGCCCAAACAAAACCCTCCCACCCGTGGATCACAAAGGATGACCAAGGACTTATGGAAATGCTGGGAGGCTATCGCTCAGATAGGGAGACCGGGGAGAAAGGCTTCACCCTAGCAGGCTTACTGATGTTTGGCAAACCGGAGTCCATCACGGATCCAGACTGTGCTCCTCACTTTTTCCTCGACTACCAGGAGCAGATAGGGCAAGACAATGAGCTAAGGTGGATTGACCGTATTTATTCGGATGGGAGCTGGCCTTCAAACCTTTTCCAATTCTATAGGCGTGTCCTCCCCAAGCTTCAGGAGTCCCTACCGACTCCATTTATTCTTGATGGTAATCAGCGACGGGAGAATACCCCGGCTCATGAGGCACTCCGAGAAGCCTTCGTAAACTGCTGTGTACACGCAGACTATCGGGAAGCATCTCCCCTCAAGGTACTCCGCTCTCCAAGCCGTATCCTCTTCTCTAACCCTGGGACCATGCTGATCTCTCGAAGCCAATACATAAAAGGAGGGCAGAGCGTCTGCCGAAATCCTAGCCTACAAAAAATGTTCATGATGATCGGAGCGGCAGAACGTGCAGGTAGTGGGACAGATAAAATCTTCAAAGGGTGGGAAAGCATTGGGCGGCAACGCCCTAACCCACAAGAGAAAGATAACCCCAGCGTCGTGGAGCTATATATGCCTCTTGACTCGCTACTAGACCCCAAAGTAGAGCAAGCCCTAGAGCAACTATTAGGAGAAGACACTTGGCATAGGCTCTCACCGGATGAACGCAACGTACTATACATCACCTATACAGAAGGTGTTACAAACCATGACCGTATCAGATCCTCCCTCTCGATACACCGTGCAGACGTAACACTCCTCCTGCAGCACCTAGTACAGGAGGGACTCCTCTCATCACAGGGACATGGACGAGGGACTACCTACCGTCTAGAGGCTAATGTAGACACTCCAGAGGCTAATGTTGACAGCCCAGAGGCTAATGTTGATAGCCCAGAGGCTAATGTTGATAGCCCAGAGGCTAATGTTGATAGGCCTCGTACCCGGATACCATTTGAGGTCTTGAGAAGTATAATTATGGAGTACTGTACCGACAACTGGAGGAGTGCGCAGGAGATCGCTAGCTATACGGGTAAAACCACCTCCTACCTACGCAATCATATACTCCCCAAACTCTACCCCCATCTCGACAGACAATACCCGTCAGAGAGCCACCCCAACCAAAAGTATCGAACTAAGCCACATGAAGACTAACTATCATCTACGCCGCTGTGCCCTCAGAGCAATCCTTGGGGTCGTACTCACGGCGCTCATGCTCCCAGAGCTGACCTTGACCTCAAGAGCCGAAGGCAAGGACGAACTCATCTACCTCCTCTTTGACCTCCGTAAGTCCAAGAGGATGCTACGACACCGAGACTTCGGCCCTAAGCTCGACGTTTGGCGAAAGGAAAACGAGAACTTACCTGCCGGAGCAAGAAGAAGGAAGTTCCCCATCAACGAGGGTTGGCTCTCTATCGCCCCCGCTTGGCGTGGGGTGCAGGACTCGCTCCGGCTACCGGCCTTCCGCTACGGCTTCAATAGGAATGAGTGTATGCTCTCCTTCTACGTAGATAGCGTGGCAGAGCTGCCGACCGACTCAGGGCTCGTCTTCCATCCCATGAAGGCCTTCACCGATACCCTCCTAAGGCATGTATATCGCCCGATCAGCAAGGAGGATCAGCGACGAATCCGTATCGTCACACGTGACCATCAGGGACGCATGCTGATCTATAGAGTACTCGGGGTGTTTTTTGATAATAATTTCGGCTATCCAGAGTATATGGTAAGCTATGATTGCTACTTGGGGGGCGCTCGTTACCCCCCAGTGAACCCATGGAGCGGTCAACGTCTCCCAAACGATGCGACACTCGAGCAGCTACAGGAGGATCGGAAAGCCTTTCAACGACTCCTCAAGTATGGCTTTATCCGCAAGGACATATACCCAGACAGAGTCAAACGGCGTCTCAAAGAGGAAGCCGAACTACAGAAAGCAGCCCAAAGCGCTAAGGCTAAGCAAACACCCTAGCAGGAAGTCTCTCGACAAGTCAAAGGGGGAGCTAGGACAAGCATACCGAGATCCCATCTACACTCCCACAATGAATGCCCTCGTCCCCTACACTGGGGGGCGAGGGCGTTCGCTCCTAGGGCGCAGAGACACTCTCGGTAAGTACCTTTTTCCCCTCTCGGTACGTTAGCTATAGTAGGACACCTCGCGAAGGGGGTTCACACAGCCTGCACCCCTCGGGGTAGCCTATGATAGGCACATCGCCCCGTATCCGTCGGGATGTGTACAAACTCGTGTGCTACATATCAGCGGAAGTTGTTGTACCTTTGTAGGCTAGTTCGTAGCGATGACACTCTTTGAATCCGCTATAATCATTATATAAAAGAGAATCTTCGAGCAATGAAGAAAACACTTCTATCCGCCTGCGCACTTATCCTGCTGGGCGGTATCATCCAAAGCTGTAGCAAGGAGGCTAGTGAGCCCTCGACCAACCAGACAGCTACATCTACTGGCTCTACCAGCGTCCGAGGAGCCGACGAACAAGACCTCATCAACCTCCCCGGATCGCTGAGCACGGACAGCCTTGCCCTCGTCGCCCTCTACCAGGCTACGCACGGTGACGACTGGACTTACTCCAACAACTGGATCTCCGAAGCCCCCCTCTCCACGTGGAAGGGCGTCGAGGTACGTCAGGTGGGTGGTCAGCCCCGTGTCACAGCCCTTCGCCTCGGTGCCAATAAGCTCCGTGGACAGCTCCCTGCAGCCCTCGGACAGCTCGCAGCTCTGAGGGTACTACAGCTACAGTACAACGACGGACTCACGGGTCAGATCCCCGAGGAGCTCTTCCAGCTGGAGCAGCTACGTAGCCTGCGCCTCGACTTCACGGGCCTGACAGGTGAGCTCTCCGCTGGGATCGGACGTCTCACGAAGCTGGATACCCTAGACCTCCGCGTCAGCATCTACGACCAAACCCGCTGGTGGGATGGCGATATGAAGACCGCCAAGGAGCACCGCCCCAACCTCAAGACCCTCTCGGGTAAGCTCCCCAAGGAGATCGGGAACCTGCGTGAGGCTCGCTATATCGACCTCTCGGGTCAGGGCTTCACGGGCGAGCTCCCCAGCGAGCTCGGTCAGCTCTCCTCCCTCCACTACTTCGCAGCCTATCAGTGCCACTTCGAGGGTGCTATCCCTGCCTCGCTCGGTCAGCTCAAGGAGCTCACCTACCTCTCCCTCGGGCGCAACGCTCTACGTGGAGAGCTCCCCAGCGAGCTCGGTCAGCTCTCTAGCCTGCGGGAGCTCCTCGTCAGCTACAACCAGCTCTCGGGGACCATCCCTGCAAGCCTCGGCCAGCTCAAGGGGCTACAGCTCCTCAACCTCGAGCACAACCAGTTCTCCGGGAATATCCCCGAGGCACTCACTGCCCTGAATGGTCTCTACCAGCTCTACCTCAATGGCAACAAGCTCATCGGTCGTATCCCTGCAGACCTCGCTGGCGCACAGCAGCCCAACCTCTTCTGGATCGACCTACGAGACAACGACCTGACGGGTCACCTGCCTGCACGTATCAAGCAGTACCTCCCCAACGACAAGCAGTACGCACACATCCACGGCCTGCCCGAGTACGGCTACGCAATCTTCGCAGTCTCGGGCAACCGCCTCTCGGGTAGCGTCCCCCAGGAGTACCTCCAGTACCCCAAGACGCTCAAGCACCTCCTACCACAGCGTGGCGAGGGCTTTGCTAACCTCCCCAATGGCTCTATTGCCAAGTAACTCTCCCTTCACTACGTCACCTGCCCACGTGGGGTAGGTGACGTAGTAATTCGATTTTTCAATCTTAATTATGAACATCAGTAAGCTAGTGCTTGCGCTCGGGCTCACACTTGCCCTCGGCGCACTCCCCTCCTGCCGTAGCAACGAGGATCCAACACCAACACCTACACCAAAGCCTCAGTCCGGTATCGTCATCAAGAACGGCGTCCTCTCGGCCTACCCCGAGAAGGAAATCAAGGACGGAACAGTTAGCCTCCCAGAGGTCACCACGATCAATGCAAAGGTCTTCGAAGGGTACAAGACCCTAAAGAAGGTCGAGGCTCCTAAGCTCACCAAGGTCGAGGCTGCAGCCTTCAAGGGCTGTACCGCCCTCACCTCCCTCACCCTAGGCTCCACTATCCCTGCGGTAGCTGATGATGCCTTCGAAGGGACTCCCGACACGAAGGATCTCGTCGTCCCCACCGAAAAGGCCAAGGAGTACAGAGCCTTCGCCACCAAGCACCACTTCAAGACCATCAACGGTCAGGCTATCCCCACGATCCTCATCGAGGCAGGTGTCCTCAAGGTCTACCCCGCAGAGCTCCTCCCCGAGGATGGTAAGCTCACTCTCGCAGCGAACGTCACCAGCATCGCTGACGAAGTCTTCGCTGGTCAGACACAGCTCAAGGAGGTACACGCTACGCACGTAACGAAGATCGGAGCTAAGGCCTTCAAGGGTTGCTCTGCGCTCTCGACCGTAGAGCTAGGCGAGGCCGTCCCCACAGTCGCTGATGACACCTTCGAGGGGACTCCCGACACGAAGAACCTCGTTGTCCCTGCCGAAAAGGTTGCGGACTACCTAGCCTTCGCCAAGAAGCACCACTTCAAGACGATCAACGGCGAAGAGCCCATCGAACTCCCAGCCGGGGTCGTCGTCGAGGGCAACACCCTCAAGAAGTGGCCTGCTAGCGTAGCTCGCCAAGAAAAGGTCGTCCTCCCCAGCTACATCACCAAGATCGGTATGGGAGCTTTTGAGAGAGGAACTCAAGTCATAGAGCTCGTTGGCCCTGGCGTCGAAGAGATTGCTATGAAGGGATTCGGAACACAGGGAACAGGTAAACTGCGCAAAGCAACCTTCCCCAAACTGAAGAAAATCGGGGAGAGGGGAGTATTCAGTTGTGATGCCCTCACGACCTTCGAAGCTCCTCTACTAGAGGAGGTCGGGGTAGGCGCCTTCCTGAGGTCCTCTAAGATCACGGAGTTCAACTTCCCCCTACTCAAGAATGCTCCTACGGATGCCTTCAGAGCTGGGTTCCAGGGCGATCTCAAGAAGATCGTACTCCCTGCAGTCACGAGCTTTGGCGAAAATGTATTCAACTTCCACAATAAGGTTGAGTCCATTGAGCTCGGAGCAACACCTCCCACAGGATCCGTTGCAAACCTATTCGACAATGCTCTCAAGAGCAAGAACCCTGCACCTAAGGTTATCGTCCCTGCCTCTGCCGTGGATAACTATGGTGGTCTAGGTAAGAAGTGGCTCGGCATCTTCGTCGTCGAAGCTAAGAAGCCCTAATCTCACCCTACTCTAGCGTCCCCCTCGGGACATCAAACAGCACTCCCTGCCCTACTCGTGGGGTAGGGAGTGCATAGCTTATATAACAGACCTCATGACTACTAGCAAACTTCTGATCGCACTAGGGCTGACACTTGCCCTAGGCACGCTGCCCTCCTGCAAGAGCAAGGATACCCCTATCCCTACTCCCACCCCGAAGCCCGCTCCCACACCTAC
>NZ_CAJPPN010000066.1 GCF_905372525.1 uncultured Porphyromonas sp. | reverse complement strand
CTCCCACCCCCAGCTCTCAGGTACGCTAGCCCCACGCAGGTAGCGTACTAGCTCCACGAAGGGTAGCGTATCCGATCCTGAGGAGACGAGGTAGCTAACCACAGCGAGACCTAAGGACAAACAGCTCCCACTCGTCACAAGAGAAATAACCCAATAGATAGCCCCAGCGGGGTGGCTCTCGGTGAACCGAGGACCACCCCGCTGGGGCTATCTACTGAAGTATAGTACCCTCAGGACATCATCTCGTAGGCCTGCTCGTAGTGACGATAGAAGTGCTTCCAGTCAGCCTCCTTGGCTAGGGTGTAGGCGAGCTTGCGCTGGGCAAGTGCCTGCTCCTTAGGTAGTGCGACCTGGACTCGGATTAGCTCTGCGATGGTAGCGATAGCCTCATCGACATTGGTATCGGTGCGCTCGACGACGTGTACGGGGGGATAGGGGGCTTCGGCATAGGGTGCTTTGGACTCCTCATCCTCGGCCCAGAGACCGAAGCCAGCGAGGTTCGTCGTGATCGTCGGTACCCCGTAGCGGATACTCTCTAGCGGGGTGTAACCCCAGGGCTCGTAGTAGCTAGGGTAGATCGTCAGATCCATTCCCGAGAGGAGGTCATAGTAGGTCTCGTCAAAGATGCCATCGATCCCATTGAGATAGCAGGGGACAAAGACCACCTTCACCCGACCCTCGGGATGGTCAAGCCCCCGGTGACGAATATGGCAGACGGCTCGGTCATGCTCCGTATTGTAGAGCCAGTGGGTGAGGCACGGGTACTGCAGGGGCTGTGTCTGCTCCTCGGCTGGATGAGTCAGTAGGTAGTGGAGGTCCCTTCGTGCGCCCGCCTCCCAGGCGGGGACGAGTAGGAAGGCGACGACCGGACGGCTCCCTCGGTACTTCAGAGCAAAGGCATGTAGCGACTCGATGAAGAGGTCTATCCCCTTGTTGCGATACTCGTAGCGTCCACCGAGCGACACGAAGAAAGCCTCCTCCGTGATCGGGGCATGGTAGAGCTTCGAGGCGACCTCAGCCAGGAGGCGACGAGCTCGTCTACGCTTGGCTAGGAGTGGCGCAGCTAGGGGCGAGTATCCTACGTGGAAGCCGTTGGGCAGGACGATAGGACGGCGACCTAGGAGCTGCTCGGCCTCACGTGCAGTGAGCTTACTGACGGTAGCGAAGACCGTCGCCTCATGGGCTGCAAGCTTCTCTACTGAGTGCTTGGCCTCGACCCCAAGCTCACGAGCCATCTGGTCTCCGTCGTAGTGGCTCATCCAGGCATAGAGCTCCTTGTCATTGCCTGCTATAGACCGTCCCACCGTCGTGGCATGGGTGATGAAGAGGGTATGTATCTCGGGAGCATGGAGCTTGAGGTAGAGTAGCCCCATAGCTGTCTGCCATTCGTTGAAGAGGGCGATATTGGTCTCATCGCCTCGCCACGATACGATACTCTGCATCACACGGCTGGCCGCTAGGGCGAAGAGGCAGGACTCGTCATAGTCCCCATAGCCCTTGTCACTCTCCAGACCATAGGCTCGCCAGATCTCAAAGAAGAGGTCGTCCTTCGTCTCCCATAGAGGGCGGAAGTCGACGAGTACCACTGGAGGCTCACCAGGGACAGCCCAGCGCCCGACACGCACCCTTAGCCCCAGAGAAGGAGCCTGATCCGTGAGCCAAGAGCCCAGCCATCCCTCGTCGGTCTCTACGAAGTCGAGGGGGAGAGCATCTGCATCCCCTGCGAGTAGGGGACCGATGAAGACGAGATGATCGGTATGTCTCTGGGACATGATATCTGCGCGGGACGAGAGGACCGTGTAGATTCCTCCCATCTTGTTGCAGACTTCCCAGCTAGCTTCTAGTATCATAATGCCCAACGAATAAGAGTGAAAAATATGACGTGCTAAGAGGCTCTGCTAAGGCTTCTCCTCTCTCAAAGTTAAACATTTTTTCCTGAATCGGGGTGTGGTGTCTCCAGAAGGTCTAGCTATTAGGTATGCCTAGCTCGGAGACCGCACTCCGAGCCCTGCCTAGACATGGGGCAGGAAGCATAAAAGACGAGACCATGGCAGGGTGGGGATACCACCCAAGCCATAGTCTCGTCTATAGGTGCGCACTCTCCCGTCCTAAGGGGGAGGGCACTTGATGGGGGAAGGGGAACTATTCCTTCTCTAGGGGATTATAGGTGACGGGGATAATGGGCTGCTCAGAGATGTGACGGCGGGGGTACATTCTCTTCAGATAGCCGATGTGGGACTGTCTCTGTGCTGCTTCACGCTTGGAGGCTGCGACGTACTCTTCCCAAGCCTTCTTGAGCACCTCGGGGGTTGCCTCTACGCTCTCTGACTGGGAGGGACGGA
Organism: uncultured Porphyromonas sp.; assembly: GCF_905372525.1. GTDB lineage: Bacteria > Bacteroidota > Bacteroidia > Bacteroidales > Porphyromonadaceae > Porphyromonas. The sequence continues at coordinate 4,307 of NZ_CAJPPN010000066.1, read as the reverse complement.
AGATATGCTCGCCCTTGGGGGCACGCTCGAAGCCCGTGAGGGTAAACTTATAGTCCTTAGCCTCGTCGTAGAGACAGACGATCAGCCCCGGGAGGCCACCGAATTTATAGGGGCCGTACTTCATGGGGAACTTGTCTGTATACCAAGCGGTGTACTTACGTCCACGATAGGTCGTAGAGGCCTGACGACACTTGTAGCCACCGATCGTGGAGAAGCCATCGAGGAGCTCCCACTTGAGCTTGGGGGCAGACTCGTTGTAGGTATAGAGCTTGGAGCCAACCTTCTCTAGGACCTCCATGTTGTCCGTCTTGTTGTCAATGATCAGGCTAGTGGGGAAGAAGCGACCTTCCTCCTCATACTCCTTGCACTGTGCCGAGATATTTGAGAAGGGGACTCCGTCGTGGGTAGAGATGTCGTAGATGGAGTCGGCCTGCAGGGTCCCATAGTTCACATACTTCCGGCACTCAAGTCCGATCTGCAGTACTTGAGTCCAGATGACCTCTAGGTCGGGAGAGGAGGGTTGGGGATGGTAGGCGATTTCGTAATAGAGACGGTAGACTGCTGAGTCAATAGACAGACGATAGAGTCCTTCTGCGACAGAGCGAGCTGCGCCTTCTTGGGGCTTGCCTCTCTTGATAGTGAGGCGGCGCCATCCTTTGTCTGTCTGAGCGTTGGACTGGTGGCCGAAGCCACAGGCAAAGAGGAGTACGGCGCCTAGTAAGAGGTGGTGTATTGTTCTCATAACGTGTACCGGTATATATTGCGTTTGTGTGTGTGATGGGGTTTCCCCCTCTAATTTCAATGCAAACATACAACCTTTCTGCCAAGAAAGCAAGTTTTAGGGATAATAAATTATTTTAATTTAAGGAGCAACTGGTTTACAGCTTGTTGCAAACTCCCCCCAATACCGCCCAGAGCACCCTCCTACACCCTCTGGCGACACTCCTTCTCCCCTGACGATCATTTTCCTTCCTCACCTACAGCCCTCCCCCACCATTCGGGCGGCTATCGAGGTGGGGGGTGCGGATGAGCCCCAATACATTTCCTCTATCACCCCTTCGGAGAAGACGAGAAGCTCCTCTATATTGGTAAGAATGTATTAGCTCTCACCCCGCAGTGCTAATCTTCGTTAATTATATTCCGTCCCCACTCCCCCCTCGGATTTAAGGAAGGGGGTATCTCTATGCCCAATAGATGTGCTTAGTAGCTCCTATTCTGGCTATCGATCCAGATCGTCACCGGGCCATCATTGACGAGGGAGACCTGCATATCGGCCCCGAAGCGACCGGTACCGACGGGCTTGCCTAGTCGCTCCTGTAGCGTCTGCACTACCTTATTATATAGGGGCTCCGCTTGCTCCCCTCGGGCAGCCCGCAGGTAGGAGGGGCGGTTGCCCTTGTGCGTATCCGCCAGGAGGGTAAACTGCGAGACGACGGTCACCTCGCCCTCGACCTCTAGGACACTGCGGTTCATCACCCCATCCTCATCGTCGAAGATACGGAGCTGGAGTGCTTTGCTCACGAGGTAGTGGATATCGGCCTCGGTATCCTCAGGGGTAATCCCCACGAGGATGAGCATCCCGGGGCGGGAAGTCTCGGCGACGGGTACGCCCTCGATATGGACGCTGACGGATCGGGTACGTTGGATCAAGAATCTCATTGGGCTCTAGGTATGATGTATCAGGGCTATATATTATGGAAGCTCTATATATTATATAATGTATATAGAGGGCGGCTAAGAGGGGGAGCCCTCCTCGTCCTCGGGGTGGAAGGCGGCGTAGAGGAGTCGAGCCTTCGCTGGGCCAATAGCCGTAGTGAGCTCCTCTAGCGAAGCGGAGTTGACGGCCTGCACACTGCGGAAGGTGGAGAGGAGCTCGTCCTTCGTCTTCGGGCCAATCCCCTTGATGAAGTCCAGGCGGGAGGACAGCTGGCTCTTGCTCCGCTTGTCCCGATGGAAGGTGATCGCGAAGCGGTGTACCTCGGCTTGGATCTGCTCCAGCAGGTGAAAGGTCGGGCTATGGTGGCGCACTGGGATCTCCCTCAGGAAGTCCTCCCCATAGAGCAGAGCAGAGGTACGGTGTCGCTCATCCTTGACCAGGCCTGCCACAGGTATCGAGAGGCCTAGCTCGCCAAGCGCCTCACGGATAGCCCCTACCTGCCCCTTGCCTCCATCGGCGAGGATGAGGTCGGGCAGTGCCTCCTCGCTCTCCTGCATACGACGATAGCGTCGGGTGACGATCTCCCGCATCGAGGCATAGTCATCGGGACCCTCGACGGTGCGGATGTTGAACTTGCGGTAATCCTTCTTCGAGGGACGACCTCGCTTGAAGACGACACATGCCGCCACAGGGTCAGAGCCCTGAATATTGGAGTTGTCGAAGCACTCGATATGCATCGGGCTACGCTCTAGCCCCAGTCTCTGGCGCAGGTCTCCCACGACCTGCATGAGGCGCTGGTCGGGGTTAAGTCGCTCGGCACGCTTATACTTGTCCACCTTGTACTGGCGCACATTGCGCTCGGAGAGCTCTAGGAGCTTTTTCTTATCACCTCGCTGTGGGATGGTGATCGTCACGTTGGCATCATCCTGCCATCCGGGGTCTAGGGGCAGGATCAGCTCCTTGGCACGAGAGCCGAAGCGCCGACGCAGCTCGGTGATCGCCGAGGCGAAGAGTTCCTCCCGACTCTCGCCCTCGAGCTGGCTGCGATACTCTAGGGTATAGACCTGAGAGACCATCCCCTGAGTGATATGCATATAGTTCACATAGGTAGCACCATCTCCGTCCTCCTCGAAGCTGAAGACATCTACATTATGTATATGGTGTGGAGCTACGGTATGCTTGACCTGATAGTTCTCTAGGTACTGCAGTCGCTCCTTGTAGATCTGGGCCTCCTCGAAGCGGAGCTCCTCGCTCAGGCGGAGCATCTCGCCCCGATAGAGCTCGATGACGTCCCGGAGGTTGCCACGTAGTAGGGAGGTGATCTCACGGATATTGTGGTCGTAGTCCTCCTGAGTCTGGTAGCCCACACAGGGCGCCTTGCACCGCTTCATGTGGTACTCTAGGCAGACCTTGTACTTGCCCTGAGCTATCTTGTGTGGGGAGAGGTCGAGGTCGCAGGTACGTATCGGGTAGAGGTCACGCACCATCGCTACAGCAGCGTGTGCCATACCGACGTTGGGGTAAGGGCCGAAGTGTACAGACCCGTCCCGAGCAGGTCTACGCTCGACACGTACCCGGGGGAAGGGTTCATGATGGATCACGACCTCGGGGTAGGTCTTGTCGTCCTTGAGGAGGATGTTGTAGCGGGGCTTGTGCTCCTTGATCAAAGCATTCTCTAGGATCAGGGCCTCAGCCTCCGAGCCGACGACGACATACTCTATCCCACGTATCTGACGTACCAAGAGGCGAGTCTTCGCCCCCTGCACCTCGCGCTGGAAGTAGCTACTGACACGTCGGCGTAGGTTCTTCGCCTTGCCGACGTAGATCACCGTCCCCTCCTGTCCGATGTACTTGTAGCACCCAGGGGACTCAGGCAGGGTAGGCAGTATCTTGCGTATCTCGTCGATTGTCATTGGCTCATCTTGTCTTCGGGTTCTCTCCTCTGTTCGTACAAAGATACGTACACCTGAGAGGAGAAGCCCTCTACATCAAACACTCCTAGGGGGCAAAAACGTTCATACCGAGAGCGCACTCACACTCTCGGTATGAACGCTCTCGTGATGTTACTTAGAGCGCCGAGGCGAACATACCGAGAGCGCACTTGCGCTCTCGGTATGTTCGCAAAGCCCCCTCTTAGCACAATTGATACAGAGATAGTTAGCAAATGGGATTTTTGACTTCTCTGCCCCCTCCCCTCCCTTCCATCTTCTCCTACCTAGGTATAGTAAGAGGAGGAGCTGGGAATACAATAGCTATCCCCAGCTCCTAACCGCTATCCAATGGGGATAAGGAAGGGCAGAGGGAGGAGCAGAAGCGAATAGTCAAATCATACAAGTCTAAAGCAAAGAGGCAGTGAAGCATACTTAGTCATAGACGCATACTAGAGACTAAGAGGTAAATAAGTTAGGAAATAACAGCTCGGAGGAGCTAGCGTATCGGGGGACAAACAAGAGCAATGAAGGGATACAGGGACGGGGCGAAAGGATGGTTTAACGGGAAAAGGGTACCTTTGCGGGCAATAAAGACATCATAAGAAGCGTTTTAACCGCAATAACACAGTAATTATATATGAGAACCATTTTATTTGCTCTCCTTACCCTCGTCGCCCTCAGTGGCTGTCGTAAGGAGATACCCACCCCTACCCCCACAC
>NZ_CAJPPN010000065.1 GCF_905372525.1 uncultured Porphyromonas sp. | reverse complement strand
GTGTGTACACAACTGTATACCCACGTGTACACAACTGTATACACGCGTGTATACAACATCGCTCTAACTATATCCTTTGTAGGGCTCGCTTGTATGTCTATTCCTTGGGGATAATGCCTAGGATCTCTAGTGATGGGCTAAGGCTCTCTGGGATATAAAATAATACCCCCAAAGATCCAAAGGCAGGAGTGTGCGAGCGAGATCAAGCGTCGGATCTGGTCTCATCCCCTACCCCACACGTATATTTCCCTCCACTCCTATAGCCTCTACACCCTAGAGCCACACGACATCTGGGCGCACCCCACCCTCCGCCAACACGTATAACGGAGATATACAAAGAGGACAGCCAACCCAAGGTAATGGGCTGGCTGTCCTTATCTCTATAGAAGTCTATGAGAGACGTGTCTACTCTAGGGCGAGGTCTTCGCTCAGGGGCTCATCACTGAAGATAATGCTTGTAGCCCCTAGGGTAATGACGTCTCCGGGCTCGAGGTAGCACCATTCTCGTGGCTCTAGGATACGTCCCCCGACGAAGGTACCTACACGGCTATCGTCATCGGAGAGAGCGTAGCGTAGACGTCCCGTCTTGCCCTCGGTGACTCGGATACAGGCATGGTGTCTGTCCATACTCGGGTCAGCTGTGATAACGGGTATATCTGTCTGGGTATCCCGATTGCGCCGGCCGATATGATTGTCCCCGAGGAAGAGCGGGAAGAGCTGCTTGTAGCCGAAGACATTCTCTAGGACAACGAGGTGTCCCACAGAGGGTCTGTCAGGGCGAGACTGCTTCGCCACCTTCGTCTGCCCCTGGGGGAGACGAAGGCGTAGGTTGAGCTGGTGCGCACACTGGGGACAGACCAGAGAGATACGCTCCTCCCCCTGGGCGATGAGCTTAGAGAGGTGCTCACGGCTCAAGGGGATAGCTGTATCACACTTAGGGCAGAAGATCTTCTTCATCTACACCGATGCTCTACTGTACGGGCTTCGCAGCCATATCAGCAGACTTCTTTGGGGTGAGGAGGCTACGGTAGCGAGCCGTATCCTCTAGTAGTGTACGGGCAGCCTCTACGGTCTTGTCCTCACGTATGCTCCGCTCCAGCGCACCCCTATTGTAGTAGTAGCGGGTGAGGATAGCTGCCGTCAGATACTGCTCTATCTGGGGGCGGTGATACTGTAGGTCGTGCTCGAGGTCGGGGACAAGGAGGGCCTTGAGTCGCTCAAAGGCTTCCTTACCCTTGCTGTAGTAGCCCTCGAACTTAGCTATCTCCTCGAGCTTGGAGAGCTCCTTGCTGCTCTGCCGGTCGTAGTCGAACTTCTTGTCGATCATCCACCGCGAGAAGCTCGCATAGTCGGCATCCGTGAGGTGGAAGTCTCGAGGCGAAGCGATCGACTTGTGGGTACGTACATAGTCGGTGATCCAGTCGAAGGCATGATGGTTGTAGCGCAGGTACATCAGCATCGTGGGGATCGTATCCTGAGCGATCGCTACGTCGGGGAGGATCCCCCCAGCATCCCGCACCTCACGACCAGCTCGGGTGTGGAAGATATGGGTGAGGCTATCGGGGAGGATCGTAGCCCCTCTCCCCTCACGGAGCGACTGGTAGTCGATACGCTGGATACAGCGCCCACTGGGGATGTAGTACTTGGCTGTGGTGAGCTTGAGCGTGCCGTCGTAGGGCAGGGACATGGTGGTCTGTACGAGCCCCTTGCCGTAGCTCTTTACCCCGAGGACGACGGCCCTATCCATATCCTGTAGTGCCCCACTGACGATCTCGGAGGAGGAGGCGGACTGGGCGTTGATCAGCACCACTAGGGGGATCTCGGTGTCTAGGGGCTTGTCGGTCGTACGGTAGATAGCGTTCTGCCCACGTCCCTCACGCCCCTTGGTTGTCACGACGACCTCCCCTGCTGGGACGAAGAAGTTCACGATCTTGATCGCCTCGTCGATGAGTCCCCCGCCATTGTCCCGGAGGTCAAGGATGAGGCTCTTGATGTGCTCCTTGTCCTTGAGCTGGAGGAAGGCTTTCTTGACCTCGGCGGCAGCCGTGTTGGGGAAGCTCGTGAGGGAGATATAGCCACAGTCCTTGCCGAGGACACCGTAGTAGGGGACGGGATTGACCTGGATCTTCTGTCTGCGGAACTCGATCAGCCGAGGCTTAGCCTCCCCTGGACGCTGGATGAGGATGCTGATCTTGCTGCCTGGTGTCCCCTTGAGGGCTGCACTGACGTCCTCGGAGGTCGAGCGACGGAAGTCCTTGCCATCGACCTCTAGGATCACGTCTCCGGCTCGTAGGCCTGCCAGAGCAGCGGGCATACCCTCCATAGGATCGTTGATGACGACGGTGCTATCGGGGCGCTGGGAGATGACCGAGCCGATACCCGCATACTCCCCAGTGGTCATGATCTTGAGCTTGTCGTTGTCCTCTGACGAGTAATACTCCGTATAGGGGTCTAGGCTCTCAAGCATACTAGTCAGCCCGATGCGGCTGAGACGCTTGAGGTCCACCGAGTCTACGAAGTGACGCTCCAGCAGAGCCATAGAGGTGCCGAGCACGTCGAGGGCCTGCATATAGCTGTACTTGTTCTTGTCTCCTCGCCTCTGTGTCTCCTTCTGCTGCGCCATCGTGGGGACAGCGGAGAGTATCCCGAGGGCCAGGCTCAGAGCCTTTAGCCAATATCTCATTGTATTATCTTGCTATTCTTATAATATCCTGTCTCGTGGGGTACCTCCCTGCCTAGAGACGCTCCCCGAAGATCGCGGAGCCTATCCTCACTAGGGTCGATCCCTGCGAGAGGGCGATCTGGTAGTCCCCACTCATTCCCATAGAGAGCTCGGTGAAGCTCTCGGGCTGTAGGAGCAAGCCCGAGGTACGTAGGGACTCAAAGGTCGTACGTACCTCTGCAAACTCCCGAGCGACCTGATCCTCATCGGGAACATTGCTGGCCATAGCCATGAGTCCCCGGAGCTCGATCCCCTGCCACTCGGTGGGGGCTGCATGTATCCTGCCTAGGAGCTCGAGGAGCTCCGGGCGGGTGAAGCCACTCTTCGTCTCCTCCTGAGCCACATGGAGCTCTAGCAGGACGGGTATCGTACGTCCTACCCGCTGTGCCTGCCGGCAGATCTCCCGTAGGAGACGCTCACTGGTCACACTCTCTATCACCGAGATGAAGGGAGCGATGTACTTCACCTTGTTGGTCTGTAGCGGGCCGATGAAGTGCCAGACGATGTCGGGATAAGCCTCGTGGAGTCTCTCCCACTTGCCCACTAGCTCCTGCACCCTACTCTCTCCGAAGAGACGCTGGCCAGCCTCGTAGGCACTGACGACGTAGTCGGCTGGGTGAAACTTCGATACCGCCACGAGCCGAGCCGAGCTAGGCAAGCCTGCTCGGATAGACTCTAGGCGAGAGGCGATCACCTCACTTGGCAGGGGCGACATACTGATACACGTCTAGGATCTGCGTATCGGTGATCGAAGCGATCTCGTAGGTCGCCATCTGACCATCTAGCTGTGCCGAGAGCTCGGTGACGGCATTCGGGAGGCTATCTGACTTGACGATCATCGTAGCCGAGGTCTTCTTCTCAGAGCCACTCTTCTCGTCGATGGTGATGAAGTTCACCTTGGCTCGGTAATAGCGGTCGGCCTCGGGAGCCCCTTCGAGGAAGAGCTCGGCGATACGTGCACGGCGGATATTGACGACCTCCAGCTCCCCCATGGATACGAGCGGGCTCACCTCCTCGATGATCCGCTTCTCGGCTTCGGTGAAGCTCAGGGCATCGACCAAGTAACTCTCGGAGACCTTCTTCAGTCCCATATTGTCGGCCTGACGCTCATAGGAGACCTTACATTCAAACCAATAGTTCATCTCTGCTGTCTTGTATTTTCGTTGTTCGTTTATGTGGTTATTCCTTGTACATCTCAGCGATCTCGGTGGCGTAGTGCTCATTGACGACCTTGCGGCGGATCTTGAGGGTGGTGGTCAGCTCGCCCTTCTCGATGGAGAAGGGCTCGGTGAGTAGGACGAAGCGCTTGACCTTCTCGTACTGTGCCACGCCACAAAGGGCCTGCTCGATGTGGGTCGTCACTAGGCGATGGACCTCGTGTGACTGAGCCAGCTCGGCCTCGCTGAGCTCGGCATTGACTCCACGCTGCTTAGCCTCGCGGCGCACCACCTCCCAGTTGGGGTAGATCAGGGCGCTGACGAACTTGTAGCCATCGCCGATGATCGCTACCTGCTCGATGATGGGGTCTACAGTCAGTAGCCCCTCAAGCATCTGGGGGGCGATATACTTCCCGTTGGCGGTCTTGAAGAGATCCTTGATCCGCTCCGTGAAGTAGAGGACATCCCCCTGCATCCGCCCTGCATCCCCCGTACGGAAGTAGCCATCGGCGGTGAAGGCCTCTGCGTTAGCCTGAGGATTATTGTAGTAGCCCGTGGTGACGGTCGGCCCTTTGAGCTGGATCTCGCTCGTCTCGGGGTCTATCCGCACGCTTAGGGCGGGCATGATCGTACCTATAGACTGCAGGTCGAAGCCCACCAAGGGGCAGGAGCTGACCGTAGCAGTCGTCTCCGAGAGGCCGTAGCCGACGACCATCGGTACATTGATCGAGCGCAGGAAGCGGTAGATCTCGGGCGAGATGGCCGCACCAGCCGTCGGGAAGAAGCGACCACGCTGGAGCCCGAGGGTCTTCTTGACCTTGGCAAAGAGCGTGTGGTCATAGACCTTGTAGGCGAGGCTCAGTAGGAGTGGGGGACGCTTCCCCTCGTTGACGTAGTCGAAGAAGTAGCGATCACCCACACGGATCGCATGCCGCATGATCCCACGTATGGGGGCGGGTGCTTGGTCTATCTTGTCCTGTACCCCGATGTAGACCTTTTCCCAGAAGCGGGGGACGTTGCTCATCATCGTCGGGCGCACCATGGGTAGGGCATTGAGGATCTTCTTCGGGTCGCTCAGGATAGCGATGGAGCACCCCATACTCAGACAGAGGTAGGTCCAGGCCTTCTCGAAGATATGATTGAGGGGCAGGAAGCACATCGATATATCTCGGGGCGAGATGAAGGGGTACTTCAGCTGATGAGCATAGACCTGCTCGATGAAGTTGCTGTGGTGTAGCATCACCCCCTTGCTCTGTCCCGAGGTGCCCGAGGTGTAGATGATGACTGCCAGGTCTGTCGCTAGAGCTTGGCTGGAGGTGACATTGGCCTTGTTCTCATAGGTCACTGAGTCTCCACGGCGGATGAACTCCTCGTAGTACATCGAGGTCGTATCTCCCTCGGCCAAGACGACCTCGGGGTCGATGATGATCAGCCGACGCAGGCACTGGCTACGCTGCTGGACTTCGTAGGCGTTGTTGTACTGAAACTGCCCCCCGACAAACATCGTCTCCACCCCAGCATCCTCCACCGAGAAGGCGACCTGATCGGGGGTGTTCGTTGCGTAGAGGGGTACAGAGACGCCACGCATCATGAAGATACCCAGCTCGGTGCAGAGCCCCTGCACTGTATTGGGCGAATAGATACCGATCCGATCGCCCACCTTCGTCTGTAGGTAGGCGAGCCCCTTGGCGGCGGCAAGGCAACGGTCGGCCACCTGCTCCCCGTTGAGCTTCACCCACTTCTCACTCTTGCGGCTGTAGTAGCGGAGCAAGGGCTTGTTGGGGTAGCGCGTACGGAACTGATGGGGATACTCCGCTAGGTGATACTTGGGGTATGGAGGCGTCATTGATAGCTGTATTGCTTACTGTTATTTAGTACATACCTGAGAGGGGAGACGCTGCGGGCTAAGGCTCTCTGATCATCCCCCTCCGTCCTACAAAGATAGCCTAAATAGAGCAGTCACACAGCTACCTATCCCGAGCTCCCAGCCCCCCCTCTGGAGCACAGCTAGTGCCGAGGACGTTCCTGGAGCTCAGGCCCCTCTAGGACATGGAGCCCTACTGGGCACTCTAGGGCAAGGGCGATCATCCGTCTGGCGACCTGCGCCGTCGCTATCGGAGTCTGTCGCCGAAGGAGGCCAAAGCGGTTCGCCAGACGGAGCACACGCCCCGCCCATACCTCCAGGGGACGATCCGAACCCTGCCGTAGGAGTAGGGGCGGACGGACGATGATCAGACGCTCGAAGCCCAGCTGCCCAACAGCCTCCTCCAGCTCCCCCTTCATCCTAAGGTAGAAGGCCGAGGAGCGAGCCGAGGCACCCACAGCTGACACTAGGACTAGGGTCGAGACACCTCCCTGACGGGCACTGCGTGCAAAGCTCGCTTGGTAGTCGTGGTCTACGACGTACTGTGCTTCCCTACTTCCCGCAGCCTGCCGTGTCGTACCGAGGCAACTGAAGGCGACATCTCCCTTGACCTCCTCAGCCCAACTCGCTGGCTGGGCAAAGTCTACAATATAGGTACGTAGCTTGGGGTGCTCTATCCCCATAGCACGACGCACGAAGACACGTACCTCGGTGAAGGCGGGATGATCGAGGAGCTGTGCCACGAGGTCTCGTCCCACGGCACCCGTTGCTCCGATGACTAATGCTCTCATATTCTCTATCTCTTCTCTCAGTATATATGGATCGTTCTACAGCTTCGACGAAGGCCCGCCGAGGTACCCTACGGCACCTCTCCTAACGGTCATCCGGAGAGTCCCCCCCGAACGAATATAGGCTACCCCTTTTGACTCCTTCAAGGGGTGACTTGATGATCATCCGGGAAGTCTACCGAACAAGTATAGACCACCCCCTTTTGACTCCTTCAAGGGGAGGCTTGATGGTTATCCGGGAAGGCTACCGAACAAGTATAGACCACCCCTTTGACTCCTTCATGGGGAAGTTTGATAATCATCCGAGAAGGCTATCGAACAAATATAGGCCACCCCTTTGACTCCTTCATGGGGAGGCTTGATGGTCATCCGGGAAGGCTACCGAACAAGTATAGACCCCCCTTGGACTCCTCCAAAGGGGAGGCCTGATGGTCATCCGGGAAGGCTACCGAACAAGTATAGCCCCCCCCTTTGACTCCTTCAAGGGGAGGTCTGATGGTTATCCGGGAAGTCTACCGAATAAATATAAATATAGGGGACAAGCCTTGAGCTCCCAGAGGATGCCTGCTCGTCGAAAGTCTGCACTCAATACAAACGTATACCTAATAGGTCAAACGTATATCCCCCTCTTCCTTCACACCTACAAAAGCCTCCATCCGAGCAGGGCTAATGCATGATCTCTTCGGGTGTTCTCTACCCATTTCCTCATCGAACATACTATTTCATCACCAAGAGGGAGGTATCTCCGTATCCTCTGTATACAATGGAGTACCTCAAGTATTTGCCTCGAGAGAGGTGCAGACGAGAGACCTTCAGCGGGCATACTTAGAGCGAGGTAGTGTACACGTGTGTACACTATAGTATACCCACGTGTACACTGTTGTATACCTGCGTGTACACTTCACCCTCCTAGGTAGTAGCTATGCACTGAGGGTATCCACGCCTAGGATACAGATGTCCCCACCTCGCATCTCCGTCCTACCCGACCTTCTCTGCCTTCCCCAACCTCTCCGAGCTCCTAACC
>NZ_CAJPPN010000064.1 GCF_905372525.1 uncultured Porphyromonas sp. | reverse complement strand
GACACTCTTTTTCACCCTCCTCTCGCATCATCTACACCTATATATAACCGACGGGGGAGAGGGATCGGGGGGCAAGGGCGCCGAGGGGACTACCTTCGGTGTCGGGGAGCTCAAGAGGTGAGGGGGGGAACACCCTACCGATATTTCTAGTACCTTTGTACCCGAATTTGGGTGGCGGTCTCGCCACTTGGGTTCTACACACCGCACACTACACTGACGACACCATGTTCGCCCCTCCGCCCTTCCCCCTTCTGAGTGCACACCTAGAGGGAGGGGCTCGAGGAGTAGCCTGAGGCACGAGGCTCCCATCTCCCTTGATAGAGACGCTTTGTATCATCCGCCCCCTAGGTGGGGAGGGACGCTCTTGTGCCCTAGTGGCAGGGGCAACACACCGAGCAATGCTTGACGCCCCACTCCTAGTCACCGAAGTCGCCTAATGAGGAGACTCGTGTGGCTAAATAATCGTCCAACGACTAAAAGTACTACGTATGAAAAGATTCACACTGCTACTAACTGTAGCTATCACCCTGCTCTCCTCCTGCGCCAAGGAGGCTAGCGAACCGTCCCACCCCGAGCAAGTGCCCGGGAGTAGGGAGCACTCGTTTGAGTTCACCATGGAAGGCGAGAACGAGACGTACCTCGAGGGAGAGGCGAAGGCGCTCCCCTTTTACCCCAAGGCACACGTCGAAAATGGGAGGATTACCAATATCAGCATCGAGACCCAGGCTGGGGCTCGGACAGTCAAGGGGATTGCCTACTTCTATGATCCCGTGAATGGGAAGGGAATAGCCAAAGAACTTGACTTCAAGATCGACGGCAGACGCATCTCCTACACAGGATCCATAGGCAACCCCGACCGCATCGGTAGCGGCTCGCAAATGATAGGTACTGGCTACACCCGAGTCAGTTTCTTCATCGGCGGAACCTTCAAAGTCCTAGGAGATACTGATAGTAAAGGGACGAAATTTGAATACTCGGTAGGTGTTCAAACAGTGAAGGGAAGGGGTAATCAAAACCTAACCCTCCAGCGCACAACTTCCACTCTTGACTTACGCGAATTTAATCCCATCTTCGTCAGCGAAGGAAATGAGTTACAGATCAGTCCCTCAAAGGAGGAAGGAGGATCCAATGGTGTAACGACCAAGCGGTGTAAGTTCCGCCTCTTCGGTGAGTTCATCAACCTCCGCTTCCGTAACAGCGCCGTAGGTAAGGGCTTTAGGTTCAATGGCATTACGATCGCAGGCTTTGCCGCCACAGGCCTCCATCTCGAGAAGCCCAAGAACGGACAAAACAAGAGTTCGGAACCCAAGTTCGTCCCCAAGACATCCAGTAGCACAGCTTTCACTAAAGGCACAGGTCTTGGAGGCATATTCTATCCCTTCCCAGACCGCCCGGATGCGTATGCGTATGTGATGAGCGCACCTAAAAGTGCGAGTGACCCAGCTAAGCTCCCAGATGACCCCTGCTATACCCTCTACCTCCTCTCCGAGGCTGAGCCTGAGGGTGGGATTCGCTTTGGCTATCGCACAAATTACAACAGCATCTTCGCTGGCTCCAAGTACAGCATGAAAGAAGACAACGTGACCAACCTCATGGGCAAGAAGGCTGATAGTAAGAACTTCGGGAAATTCCGTAACCTCACTCTTGAGCTTAAATAACTACGAGACGAACGACAATGAACACGATAAAGAAAGAATACGAAGCACCCCAAGCTACGGCTATCGAGCTCAAGAGCGGGCTCGACATCCTCCTGCAGTTCTCCTACTCGGGTGACATCGAGGATATCTCCGAGGGGGATAGCGACTGGTAATCACCGTATAGAGGTGTACTTCCACCCCTAGGGAGTACAGAGCGATCGGGCGTATGAGGCTTATCCTACCTCATACGCCCGATTAGCTTTTCCCTCCCTGCACCCTCCTCTCTGACCTGCTCCCCCCGAGGAGTGGGTGAGTGTGGGGAGGAAATAATCTCTACCTTTGGTACACCTACTCACTAATCAATGAATCATATATGAAGCGAATTAAGACAACGTGTAGCCTGCTCCTGGGAGTCTCGCTACTTGCCTTAGGACGAGCCAGCGCAGCCGACGCCCCCCGAGCGGCGGTGACCGTGGCGACACAGAGTGGCCCCCTCTCGGGGGTCGTACGGGATGCACAGGGCGAGCCTCTAGTAGGTGTCTCTGTCCTCGTCAAGGGTCAGGGCAAGGGTGTCCTGACCGACGCCGAGGGGCGGTTCTCCCTCAGCGGAGTCCGCTCGGGCTCCGAGATCGTCTTCTCTAGTGTGGGCTACCGTAGCCAGACTGTCCGCTGGACGGGTACACCGCTGACGATCGTCCTGGAGGAGGCCACGACGACCCTCAGCAATGTCGTCGTCACCGCCCTCGGGATACGCCGGGAGCGTAAGGCACTCGGATACGCCATGCAGGAGGTACGTGGCGATGCTCTGATGGCCGTGCGTGAGCCCAACATCACCAACGCCCTCTCGGGCAAGGTCTCGGGGATACAGATCCTCAAGGGAGCCAGTGGCCCAGGCTCCTCCTCCAAGATCGTCCTGCGTGGGAGTAGCTCCCTCTCGGGCAGCAACCAGCCCCTGATCGTCGTGGACGGCGTACCGATGGACAACACCACGGGAGCCTCGCTCGACAAGAAGACGGGTAAGAGCAACAACGACTTCTGGAACCCCGGTACCGATATGGGCAATGGACTCGGAGATATCAACCCCGAGGACATCGAGAGCATGAGCGTGCTCAAGGGCGCTAGTGCCGCCGCCCTCTACGGCTCACGTGCAGGTAACGGTGTGATCCAGATCACGACCAAGCGTGGCCGACGTGGCGAAGGGCTCGGCGTGACGATCTCCTCCTCGGTAGGGGTCGAGAGTCTCTTCATGGTGCCCCGCCTACAGAATGAGTTCGGTCAGGGTACCGAGGGGGCTTACCGAGCCACGAGCACCACGAGCTGGGGGCCTCGCATCGAGGGGCAGGAGTACACGAAGTGGGACGGGACGAAGGCGCGCATGCAGTCCTACGACAATGTCGCCGCCTACTTCCGCACCGGCATCGACCTGACGGAGAACGTCGCCTTCTCTCAGCAGTACGACCGCACGAGCATCTATACCTCCCTCACACGTACCGACAATCAGAGCCATATCCCCGGCGCCTCCCTCGGCCGTACGAACCTCACCCTGAGGGCCACGACGAAGTTTGGCCCGAGTGAACGCTGGAGCACCGACACCAAGGTACAGTACATCCGCACCTTCGTGCAGAATAGACCGATGAATGGGTCGAATGCCTCCAATGCCTTCGCCACCATCTACTCCCTCCCCCGCAGTATGAATATCCGGGACTTCTCCGATCCCCTCACCTCCACAGGGGCGATGCGCTGGTACGGCGATGGGAGCCAGACCAACCCCTACTGGGCGAGCAAGTACAACCTGAACAACGATACCCGTGACCGCTTCCTCCTCAGTGCTGCCCTCAAGTATCGGATCACCGACTGGCTAGATGCCGAGCTACGTATTGGCTCCGACCAGTACGCTACCCGTATCGAGCGCAAGACCTACTCGGGCTCACCGATCGCCAAGGGTGGGGGAGCGTACGAGACAGAGCAGGTGAAGTACTATGAGAACAACTACAGCTTCCAGCTCTCAGCTCGTGAGGAACATCTCTGGAACAAGCTAGGCGCCTCCGCTACCCTCGGGGGGAACCTCATGGAGCGCAAGATGAATAGCCTGAACGCACAGGTCGGAGAGCTCATCGTACCTAACCTCTTCTCCCTCACCAACGGTACCGACCGCCCCACAAATACCGAGCTATTCAGCCACAAGAAGATCAATTCGCTCTACGGTACCCTCCAGCTCAGCTGGGACGGCTACCTCTTCGTCGATGGGACGCTACGTAGCGACTGGTCCTCGTCCCTTGCTCGGGCTAACCGCTCCTTCCTCTACCCCTCTCTGAGTGCCTCGGTGGTGATCTCTGACCTCCTGAAGCGTCAGCAGGTGCGCCTACCCGAGTGGATATCCTTCGCCAAGGTACGTGCCTCCATCGCCCAGGTGGGTAATGACCTAGAGCCCTACCAGCTCTACAGCTCCTACCGCATCGACAAGGATCCGACGGGGGGCACGGTCGCCAATATCGACAACACCCTCTACAACGACCGGGTACGTAGTGAGCTCATCAAGTCCTACGAGCTAGGAGCTGAGGTACGCCTCTTCGATGGTCGCCTCGGCATCGACTTCGCTTGGTACCGCACCAATGCGACCAACCAGCTCATCCGTCTGCCCATGGACCCTGGTAGTGGCTACGAGGCCAAGATGATCAACGCTGGGAACATCCAGAACGAGGGGGTCGAGCTCATGCTCACAGCGGACATCCTACGCTCCGACCGCCTCAACTGGAGCACCCAGCTCAACCTCTCCCACAACGAGAACCGCATCCTCAAGCTCTACGACGGTGGGGGTACCGACTCTCCCGTCACCGAGTACGACCTAGGTACCTATCAGAACCTCCGTATCCTAGCCCGTGAAGGCGGACGCTACGGCGAGATCTGGGGTACAGCCTACAAGCGTGTCACCGACCCCGCCAGCCCCCTCTACGGCAAGATCCTCACCGATGGTGATGGCCTCCCCCTGCCGGGCGAGACGAAGAAGCTCGGTGACCAGCAGCCCGACCTACTCGTAGGGCTAACGAATACGCTCTCTTACCGAGGCTTTGACCTTAGCTTCCTCGTCGATGCACGCATTGGGGGTAAGATGTTCTCGGGGACGAACTTTAGCCTACGGGATAATGGTACCGCAGCAGCGACGGCAGAGAATGGCCGTCGTAAGTTCGTCGTCGATGGTGCACAGGAGCAGATCGTCGGAGGTAAGACGACCTATGTGCCGAACACCAAGGAGGTCAGCCCTCAGGACTACTGGAACGCTATCTCCCATCGTGGCAATGCCAACCTCGGGATCAGCGAAGCGAATATCTTCGACGCTACGAGCGTACGCCTTCGCAATATCGCGCTCAGCTACACCCTACCCACGAGCCTACTACGTCGCACTCCTATACGCCGAGCCAAGGTCGGTATCTCGTGCAACAACGTCTGGATGATCCGTAGCTACATGAACGGCGTAGACCCCGAGAGCGTCTTCGCCACGGGGACGAATGCCACGGGCTTCGAGTTCTCCTCCTCTCCTACGACTCGCTCGCTGCACTTCAATGTCACACTCGGCTTCTAGCCCCCTACATCGCTACCGATCATGAACAAGATATTCATCACCCTCTCCGCCCTCGTGCTCAGTGTGCTGCCCTTCACATCCTGCCGAGACTTCGACGAGGTCAATAGAGACCCCCTAGCCGCCCATCGGGATCAGGTGCTCAGCGAGTACCTCATCAACCGTGCTATGATGACCGCCCAGCAGGATCCCCACATCGCCGAGCGTGCCTTCGTCCGCTACTGGAAGAATGCTAGCCACCAGCAGCGTGAGGGCTCACTGAGCCTAGGCGGTGTAGACGACAGCTGGAGTGGCGACTACTACAGCCGTATGACCACCGAGAGCCTCAAGCCCCTCTATCAGGCCATCGCTATCTCCGAGGAGAAGATCCGCTCGGGCTCTGCCAAGGCCTACGAGCCCACCCTGCTGGCTGTAGCTCGGGTATGGCGAGCCTATATGCTCTCGGAGATCTGTGACCTATTCGGGGTAGCCGCCCTAGAGGGCTACACCGGGCAGAACCCTACCTACGCGAGCACTCAGGCTGTCTATACCTTCATCCTCAAGGAGCTCCAGGAGGCCGCCGAGACCCTCAAGACCTCCCCGACGCCTACCGAGCAGGCAGTCACGAAGCTCGACCATGCCTATGGCTTCAATGCCAGCAAGTGGCGTCGCTATGCCAACTCACTGCGGATGCGTCTCTCGATGCGCCTCTCCGAGGTAGACCCCACGACGGCACGCACACACTTCGAGCAGGCCGCCGCTGAGGGAGGTATCCTCAGAGCCGAAGATCGCCTGCAGGTAGCTGAGCAGACGGGCTGGCACGACCTATCGGGTGTGATGAGCCGAGAGTGGAATGCACAGAACCTCTCCGCTACCTACAACAACCTCGTCGTCGGCCTCGGGGGCATCACCTCCGCTCGCCAGCTGACCGATGCTCGCTATCAGCCCTACCTCCGGGCAGAGAACTATCTGGGGGTACGCTACGACAAGCACTTCCCGCTGACGACGACCGACCCGATGCGAGGCTTCTACTTCGATGGGCTCCCGGGCAAGATAGATCCTCGTGCCTACAAGACCTTCATCGTCACCGGCGACACGCTCAATAGCGAATTCTGCTTCTACCCCTCATGGGCAACGCACCGAGTGAAGCAGACCAAGTACAAGCTCTCCAAGGTCGATAACCCGAAGGAGACGCTCGTCGAGCTCGATACGCGCTTTACCTGGAATGCCTGGGTGTCGGGAGCGTGGGGTGAGCTAAGCGGGATCAACGATGTAGCACAGATAGGCGCCATGCCTCGTCTAGCGCAGAAGTACCGTGCGAGCACCAGCGTCCGTATCTTCTTCCCCGAGTGGGAGACGTACTTCCTGCTGGCCGAGGCAGCCGTGCGTGGCTGGAGCGTATCGATGAGTGCCAAGGATGCCTACGAGGCAGGTATCCGTGCTAGCTTCGCCTATCATGGCGCAGGCTTCGTGGACGAATACCTCACCTCGCAGGACTACAACCGTGTAGGCACCTCTGTCGCTTGGGATCACACCACCGAGCCCGCCGCCACACGTACGATGGAGTGTGTCAATGGCTACACCCAGCAGCGAGAGCAGTACACCTACCACTACCCCGAGGTCAAGAGCCGTCTCTATAAGGCAGCTATGAACGACCACTTGACGAAGATCATCACCCAGAAGTTCATCGCCAACGTGCCTTGGCTACCCCTAGAGTCGTGGAGTGACCACCGCAGGCTCGGGCTGCCCTTCTTCGAGACGCCGGCGGTAGAGAAGCCCCTAGACAACATGCTCCACCTGACGAAGGCAGGCTACGAGACGGCCTCTATCGACTACTACCCACAGCGTCTCCCACTGCCCACCAACATCTCCAGCACCAACAAGCCCGGGCATGCCTCCGCCCTCCAGGCTCTAGGTGGCCCTGATGGGGTCTTCACCCCCCTCTATTGGGCCAAGAAAAAGCAGTAGTCATCTCGCCTAAGGGCGAGCTGGTGGGTAGGTAGGTGCTGGATGCTGGGGTAGTGCTAGGGCTGGTGTGCTGGCTAGTGCTGGGTAGGGTAGTACGGGTGCTAGGGCTGGGTGCTGGGTAGTGCTAGTGTGCTGGGTAGGGTAGTACGGGTGCTAGGGCTGGTGCGGGTGCTGGCTGGTGCTAGTGTGCTGGTGCTGGGTAGTGCTGGTGCTAGGTAGTGCAGGTGCTGGGTAGTGCTGGTGTAGTAGGTCTGATAGGTCTAGTATAGTAGGTCTGATAAGTCCAATAGGTCTAATAGGTCTAATAGGTCTAATAGCCCTATCCCCCCGCCAGCGCCCCCACCATAGCCTAGGGTGCCAGCACCTACCAGCACCTATCCAGCCCTATCGCCACCTAGTGCCCACCTAGCCCAGCGCCCTAG
>NZ_CAJPPN010000063.1 GCF_905372525.1 uncultured Porphyromonas sp. | reverse complement strand
GGGGCGGGGCATCAGGAGTCGTGTCAGCAGGAGGGATCGGTCAGGCAGGACGTCTAGCCCGCCTCGGGAGTAGAAGTCGATAAGCTGAGCCTCGAGACTCGGCGTACCAGCCAGGAGACGTAGGAGCACCTCCGAAGTGATCTCCCGGGGGACATAGTACTCCGAGCTCCCCGTCACTAGGCTATCGAGCGTATAGACTTGGTCTGCGACAGCAGTAGGGGTCTGTGACACTCCTAGCGTATAGGAGGCAAGAGCCACAAGAGACAGGAGGGTACAGCGACGTATCAATATCTTCATATCGTACTAGGTTCTTCGTTTACTTGCTACAAAGATACACATTCCCCAGCCCTACTCGATATACCCCATCAGGCTCCTGCTAGGCGGAGGCCGAGGTACAGAGCCCCGAGACTAAGGAGGATACTCCCCACGATATAGAGTAGAGCAAGCCATGAGAGGCCCTCGGTAAAGAGCGTATAGACCTCCATCGTAAAGGTGGAGAAGGTCGTGAAGCCCCCACAGAAGCCCACGACGAGTAGGAGGCGATCTAGTCCCAGCTCACTATGGTACCGCTCCACGAAGTAACCGATGAGGCACGAGCCTAGGACGTTCACCAGGAGCGTCCCCCACCCGAATGCTCCCCTAGAGGCAGGTACGAGGTAGCTGAACCCCACCCCTAGGAGGTAGCGTAGCAGACTCCCGAGTCCACCACCGAGGAAGATGAAGACAAGCCCCAGCAAGGATAGTCGGTTCATGCGGGAGGTGGCGTATCTGGAGACAGAGGGACGAGGGCTAGATACGCTCTAGGACGAGGTCGATAAGCCCCTCGATGCTCCCCTTGTAGTCCGTATTCATATTCTGAGCCTTGCGCCCAGCTATGATGCAGCAGACCGTCATCGCACGGTGTCCCATGAGGGCGGCTAGACCAGCGAGCGAGGAGCTCTCCATCTCATAGTTCGTCAGGCGAGCACCCTCGTAGTCGAAGGCCTGGATCTTCCTATTGAGCTCTGGGTCTCGGAGGGCGAGGCGGAGCTGTCTCCCCTGTGGCCCATAGAAGCCATTGGCAGCAATGGTATTGCCCCTTAGGACGTCCTCCCGGCAGATCTGCTCTAGGAGCTCGGGACAAGACGAGACGACATAGGGGCGGAGCCCCTCTACCTGCCAGCTAAGCTGATCGATCAAGGCCTGCTCGAAGGCTCGGTCACGGACACGCTCCGTCCCTGCATAGAAGTAGAGTACCCCGTCGAAGCCTATCGAATGCTCGGCTGCGACATAGGTGCCGATAGGAGTCTCATCCTGTAGCCCCCCCGAGGTGCCTACACGTACGAGGGTCAGCTGGCGAAAGGTCTCCTTCTCCTGCCGTGTCTCGAAGTCGATATTCGCCAGAGCATCGAGCTCGTTGAGAACAATATCGATATTGTCTGTACCGATACCATGACTGACGACGCTGATCCGCTTACCTCGGTAGAGCCCAGTGATCGTGTGGAACTCTCGGCTGGAGACATTGCACTCGATGTGCTCGAAGCGACTCGCCACCATATCGACACGAGCGGGATCACCGACGAGGAAGACACGGTCAGCCAGCTGCTCAGGACGTAGGTGAAGGTGGAAGATGGAGCCATCCCCGTTGATGATCAGCTCGGAGGATGGGATGATGCGTTGGTTACTCATAGGATATATATGATTAGCAGAAATAGTAGTACTCGTAGGGCAAAGGTACGAGAATACTTTTACTTCCCCCGAAGCCGCTCACCTTCCTTTACCAGCGTATTCCCTCTCTCCTCTAGGCGACGACGCGAAGTAGACAGACACCAGAGACTCCCCCTCCCTGCTGGAGGAGGGGGAAGCCTCTGGTGTCCGTATATCACCCCGTATATATAATTATGGAGTAGTAGCGGGGGCGCGGCTCTTGGACTCAGGTAGTCTCCACCTGAGTCCTACGAGCCCCTCTGCCTCTAGGCTTCACTACCCCGCAGGGGAGCTCTAGCAGCCCGTCCCATCTAGGCTACAGGCCTGTCCCTGCACGGGGCGAGCACTGAGCCCAGCCTCCTCAGGGACAAGGGTCACCCGACCGTCCTCGAGTACGAAGCAAGGGATCCCGGCGGCTCCCCGAGCACGAGCTTCGTCGAAGACACTATTGTGGTCTCGTAGTCGGAGGAAGGCCTTCAGGTCCGAGACGTGATGCCCGAAGTCGATAATCTCATACGTAGGGTTGCCCTTCGCCTGCTCCCAGACATAGGTGCAGTCGGGGCAGCTACTCATTCCATAGATCTTGATCATAGTTCTCTATTATATTTCTATCTGTGTACCACCTATCGCTCCAGCGGGAGTCCGAGCTCCATCCAGTGCAGTATACCGCCCTGCATATCGTAGACCTCGAAGCCCTGTGAGCTCATCCACTGCGCTGCGGCATGGCTTCGCTTGCCACTACGGCAGTAGACATAGTAGGTGAGGGACTTATCCAGCCAGGAGGCACCCTGCCTGAAGAGCTCCTCATCCATCCAGTCTAGGAGCTGCGCACCAGCGAGGTGTCCGCTGGCGTACTCCTCGGGGCGACGTACATCGAGGACGAAGGCTCGGGCATCGGCCTGAGCACGGGCTAGGAAGTCCCGAGGCTCTAAGACCTCGATCGTGCTGGGGCACTCGGACTCATGGGGGGTAGGGATAGATGGCATCATTACATTATCTATATTATACCTTGGCTCTCGGCACTCTACTGGGTGCCCGGCCTCTGCTGGGATAACTCAGTATAGGCAGGAGAGGTTCACAGAGCGAGTAGCTCATTCATCCCCCTCACCGAATAGACAGAGGGCTACACTGCGGGTACCCACAGCATAGCCCTCTATAGGGGTTATCTATCAGCGTCAAGCGCCTTAGCGGGTGCTGAGCTCCTTGTCTAGGAAGATGATCGCATGATCCGAAGCCAGACGTACTCGGTCTACGATAGAGGTAGCAGTAGCTTCCTCCTCGACCTGCTCACGGATATACTTCCAGAAGAAGTCCTGCGAAGGCATATCCTTCTCTTCGGCGGCGATGCGGACGAGCTCCTCGATCTTCTCCGACACATAGCACTCATGGGCATAGGCCTTCTCTGCGATCTGCAGTGCGGAGTCGAACTCGGTGTCTACTGCGGGGATAGCCTGGATCTTCACCTGACCTCCACGGCGGATCACGTACTGGATCATATCCTCAGCGTGATCTAGCTCCTCCTTGTACTGCTGGCGGTACCAGTGGGCGAAGCCATCTAGTCCTAGGCTAGCGAAGTGAGCCGACATAGAGAGATAGATATTCGCTGACCACATCTCGAGCGCAATCTGCTCGTTGATGGCAGCCTGCATTCTTTCTGTAAACTTCATAGCTTGATAATGAATCTAAATATTAAGTGATAAAACCGTTCTAGCTAAAGACAGCCTACGGTCTCATATTGTTCATTGCAGATCGAGAAAGTCAAAGTCTAGCTCCGTCACCGAGCCAAAGGAGGGGATCGTAGCATAGGCCTCCTCGAGCTGACAGAGCCCTGCTAGGGCTCGTGCGCAGTTGATGACTCCGCCATGGCAGAAGATGAGGATCTGCTGGTAGCCCTCGGCCCTCTTCTCCATCAGGAAGTGCGACACACGCTCATACTGCATCCTCAGGGATTCGCCCCCCGGGGTAGGCTGATCGATATAGCGCATGAAGAACTCCTCCGTGCCCTCATTGATGATGATCTCATTCCAAGGTCTCCCCTCCCAGTCTCCGAAGTTCATCTCCTTGAGCCGGTCATCTGTGATCGGGTCTGGGTATCCACAGAAGGCGGCTAGCTTGCGGGCACGCTTCAGTGGACTAGAGAAGACTCCGTCGAAGCAGAGTCCCTCCAGAGCCTTGCGGGTAAGGGTAGCCTCCTCGACGAAGGTCGAGCGGACATCGATATCCGAATATCCGTAGCAGACGTAGTTTCCATCGAGGACGACGGAGGTATGGCGGACGATATATACTTTCATTGGCGATCGTGCTAGGGGTGGGGCTATTCCTCCCAGTTATTACGCTTACGTCCCCGCTGGCGGGGTGGGGTCTGTGTACTGCGTGCGCTCCCACGCCGACCATTATTACGGTGGCGGACGAGCTGCTCATCGGCCTCCTGCTCCTCGTCATACCAGCCCTCACTACGAGCCTTGTATTGACGGCGGTTCTCGGGGTTGTTCTTACTCGTCTTACGTAGGGCTGCGCTCTTGGGGGCAGCCTGCTGACGCTGGCTCTCGGCACGCTCTGCTTGACGGCCCTTGGTACGGGGACGCTCAGCCTCCTGTCTCTGGCGTGCCTGGAGCTTCTCCTCGGCGACATGGTCACGGATTAGCTCCTTGACGGGGAGGTCTACCTCATCGAAGAAGACGACATCCTCCTCCGAGACTAGGTCTCCGAGGTGTGCGACTCTTCCGTTGATCTTGACACGACCCCGACGGATATATTCCTCTACGTCACGGCGTGAGCCAAGCCCAGCATCGCTAATCAGCTTATTGATTCTCAGTTTCATTAGGGGTTAAGAAAAGGGGGGAAGATAGTTATCTGGATAGAGCACGCTGGTCTGCGAGCTCTAGTAGTGGTCTTACGATCCGCTCTGGGGGCATCGCCTCGGAGCACTGGAAGTCGCCCGAGTGGCAGTGCTTATTGTCCCCAAAGATACTGCATGGGCGTCTGTCGAGCCCCTCGGGCTGGAGACAGTCCTCCCAGCGCTGCCCTATACCTAGGAAGCCTGCCGCAGGATGGGTGCAGCACCAGACGGAGAGTACCCGTACCCCGACCAGAGAGGCTAGGTGCATATTGGCACTGTCCATCGAGACGACGACATCGAGTGTTGCCATCAGGATCAGTTCCTCAGAGAAGTCGAGGGTACCTGCTACCGACTGGGTATGGGGGAGCTCCTTCACCCACTCTCGTAGCGTCTCTGCCTCCCGACCTCGCCCTCCGAAGAAGAGGATCTCGAAGCGTCCATCCTCAGCGAGCTGCCGCACCGCTTCCTTCATCTTCGCAGGCGAATAGGTCTTTGCACGGGTCGAGGCAAAGGGGGCTACCCCGAGACGTACCTTACTTCCCCGACCCACGAGGAGCTCGGGGTGCAGACGCTCGAAGCTCTCCCTCAGCGAGGGATGTATCTCTATTGGGGGGATCACCTCGGGGACAGAGAGACCTGCCTCTAGGAAGACCTTGCGATAGAGCTGCCACATCGGGGGCAGTGGGGTCAGATCCTTCCCAGGACGATTGGCGACGAGGCGCCGTCGCTCCCGGCGGGGCTTCGCTAGGTGCTTCGTCGGGATACCCGAGAGGCGCAGGTAGCTCCTGAGGAGCTTGGTCCTCAGGACGTCATGCAGATCCAGCACGGCATCGAAGTGCTCTAGTCGTAGCCTACGGGCATAGCGTGCGAGCCCTAGCAGGCTGTGCTCCTCGTTGCGAATGTCTATCGCCATCGCCTCCACATTGTCTGGGGGGTCGAGCAGGAGCTCCGTGATGAAGGGCTGCGTGAGCAGGACGAAGTCGTGCTGCTCATTGGCTCGGGCCACTGAGTAAAGGAGTTGTATGAGCATCGCCACATCTCCGATAGCGGAGAGGCGGATGACGAGATAGCGAGCCAAGGGAAGAGGGGGCGGGGGAAGGAAGGGTGAGAAAGGGGGGGGAGTAATTAGAGGCTCTGCCCCTTGAGCATTGGGTTGAGCTCAGGATCGTTGTACATCTTCATCTGCTTGTAGACCTTCATGTACTTACGTCCCGAGGCGATATCCTCTAGGAGCTCATCGATGGCCTGCGTGAGGTCTCGCTCCTGCTCGGTGAGTACAGCGAGCTTATCTCGGCACTTCTTCTGTAGAGCTTCGTCTGCGCCTGCACTCTGTAGCGCCTTGTTCATATTGTAGATCTTCAGCTCTAGGATGGAGAGGCGATCGATAGCCCAGGCTGGGCTCTCGGTGTTGATCTTTGCCCCAGGCTGCACCTGTACATCTGCGTACCGCTGTAGGAAGAAGCTATCGATGAGCTCCACGAGGTCTGTACGCTCCTGGTTGCTTCGGTCGATACGTCGCTTGATCTGTAGGGCATACATAGGGTCTATCTCGGGGTCACGGATGACGTCCTCTAGGCACCACTGAGCATTGTCGATCCAGTTCTTGCGAAAGAGGTCGTGCTCGATAGTGCGCTCAGGATAGGGGTTCTGTGGTGGCGTATCTATACTCCCCTTAGCTTCGTAGACGGCGATAGCCTCTCTGAAGATGCGCGTGGCTAGCTGGCTGAAATGCTCCATATCTATATATACGTACTCTATGCCTCGATGAGTAAAGGCTGTCATTACCGACCAAAGATAAGGAAAAAAGCTACAACTATACTAGGTTCCCAGCCCGAGGTGTAGCCACCCTCCCCCCTCGAGGGAGCAAGGGCGAACAAGGACATAAAGCTAGGTGTGAGCAGACGATCTGGGCATGTACCTACTCCTCCTCGTCTAAGAGGACCATCCACCGCCCTGCCTTATCTGGCTCTAGTCGTACTGGGTGCTATAGAGCTAGTTGCTATAAAATGGATGAGACGACGGACATGCTGAGAGACAGATCTGCTCATAGCGTGAGGGCAGAGGATCTCCCTACCCGGACTGCTACACTACCTTTTGGCAAACCGCTTGAGGCGATCTGCTATATTCTTATCCAGCAGAGGAGAGAGGACGATGATCGTCACAGCGCTGAGGATGAGGACGACCCCGAGGAGCATCACCGAGGAGACTTGCTCCCCGAGGAAGAGCACCCCCATGACGATCGCCGTCAGGGGCTCCATAGCCCCGAGGACAGAGGTCAGCGTAGAGCCAATGCTCTTGATGGCTCTCACGAGGGCGAGGTTGGAGATGAGGGTCGGTAGGAGAGCCAAGAGCAGGAGGTTCACCATCACCCCTCGGCTCGGTATCGGCTGTAGCCCTCCCGTCAGGAGGCTGTCGGCAAGGAAGAAGACCCCACTGAAGAAGATAGCGTAGAAGGTCAGCTTGAGGTTGTCCATCTCTCGGAGACGACGGACGTTATTCACTGTCACGAGGTAGATCGCATAGGAGAAGCCGGAGAGGAGTACCAGAAGTACCCCCACTACCGAGGTCGTCTGCCCTACCCCACCACGGAGGCTCAGCAGAGCGACCCCCGACAGCCCTAGAGCGATAGCAATCACCGTATAGATAGAGGTACGCTGATGGAAGACTATCGCCATGATGAGAGTCGTCCCGATCGGGTAGAGGAAGTGTAGGGTCGTGGCCATACCACTAGACATCGTATGGTAGCCCTGGAAGAGAAGGGCGGCCGAGCCGTAGTAGAAGAAGCCGAGGAAGGCGAACCAGCGGAGCTCCCGGAGGTTCGTCCGTAGGGATACCCCACGCACCCACATCAGTAGTGCGACGAGTAGGCAGGCGAGGAACATCCGGTAGGTCAGGATACTATCGGTCGTGAGCCCCTCGCCCATCATCGGCAGGGTGAAGAGGGGGATTAGCCCAAAGGTCGAGGAGGCTATCATCCCATAGACAAAGCCCTTAAATCTATTCATTACTTATTTCTTCCTTCATTTAGTCCTCATATTTTATCCTCCCCCTCCGCCACTCTGTACCCACCTCTCTATCCCGATTCCATCCTACAGCACCCACTAGTACCAGCGCCTACTAGGCTCTGGCGAAGTGCGTGTCACTATGATTCTCTCCCCTCCCCAGAGGGGAAGTAGAGCCTCACTGAGAGGAGGCTTGACCTCACCGAGGGGGTGGATGAGCGGAGGGGGGAGCGGAGGGCTTAGGG
>NZ_CAJPPN010000062.1 GCF_905372525.1 uncultured Porphyromonas sp. | reverse complement strand
ACGCCCACCCCTGAGCCCCCCGCTAAAGGGATGAAGATAGAGAATGGTGTACTGATCGCCTTCGGAGCCGATGCCACCCCAGCTGATGGGGTCGTCCGCCTAGATAAGGATAAGGTACACACGATCGGGGAAAAGGCCTTCGCAGGGAACACTCGCCTCAAGGAAATCCATGCCCCAGGTGTCACGAAGATCGAGGCTGGAGCCTTCAAGGGTTGCTCCTCGCTGATGAAGGTTGATTTCGGCGCTGGACAGCGTCCCCCCTTGGCTATCGACGAGCTGAACAAGAGCACCTACACCGCCGAGGATGCCTTCTGGGGAACACCCGAGGAGAAGGTACTCACCTTCGACCCCAAGGCTGACCCCAACTACCTAGCCTACCTCGAGTATATCGCTCGTCACCACTTCGCTCGCCTAGATGGAATCGAGATCCCTGCCTCCCTCTCAGCCTCGGACTATGTGGTCAAGAATGGCGTCCTCGAACGGGTCAAGAATAACAATGCCCTCACGGGTCGTGGACACAATGGGGTACTCATCCTCCCCAGTAGCATCAAGAAGATCGGGAACGGAGCCTTCGGGGAGCGGTTCCAAAACTTCAAGGCGATCTACGGCGAAGGGATAGAGGAGATCGAGGATAATGCCTTCGTAGCATGCTACAGCCTCCAGTTCGTTCACTTCCCCAAGCTCAAGAGCATCGGGGAGCAGGTCTTCTCCTTCAACGGCAAGCTCGATGCGCTGAACTTCCCCTACCTCGAGAAGATTGGTCACATAGCCTTCAATAGCTACGGCGCCGTAAACCCCATCCGACTCACCTACCTCAGCCTCCCCCGAGTCAAGACGATCGGTCGGGGTGTCCTCGAGGGTAAGTACGATCCTAAGAGGCACTTCACACTCATCCTCGGAGCAAAGCCTCAGATAGACTTCACCCCCTACAAGGATGATATGCCTCAGGATGGCAGTGTGACCTTCCATGGTATGATCTCCCCTACCCTCTACCTCTCCCCCGCAGACAAGGCTGGCTACGACCTGAAGGACGGCAAGTGGCACGGCTTCACCGTCAAGGAGCTGAAGTAGACCCATTCAGACTAAGGGCATAGGTAGTCCCCTCAGCGACTATGCCCCTAGTCTCGCTACCCAGGAAGGCTCCGATGCGGAGCCTTCCTCATCCATATCGCTATTATGAAGATCTATTCTATCCTCGCCCTTGCCCTCGTAGTGGGTACCCTCACCACGGGGTGTGGGAGCAAGGCTCCCGAGCCCATCCCCCCTACCCCCCAGCCCGAGAAGCCGAAAGAGCCTGAGAAGCCCAAGGATCCTAAGGAACCTAAGGAACCCGAGCAACCGAAGGAGCCAGAGAAGCCCTACGAAGGGTACGAGGGCTACACGCTCCTCCATGACTCAGGGCTCGCCGTCTACCACTACAATGAGTTTACGGGCGTCGCTTCAGCCCCACACCTCTTCCTCATCGACCCCACTGGGCGACGCACGGGGGACGCCCTTGCCGACCTCAATCCCGCCTATGAGGGGCACGAGGATGTCTGCGAGACGCAGTTCAGCACTGCCGGGGACTACATCGCCCTACTAGCGAAGTATGACTTTACCCAGCGCCGGCATGCCTCTCGGCTCCTCCTGCTGGATAGGAAGACGCTCAAGATCCTACACAACATCCGCATCGAGGAGCCCGATGATGACAACTGGGTGCGTCAGAGCTTCGTTCTCTCGGATGGCTCTACCTATCTAGCCTTTAGCAAGAAGTCCTTCTACCGCCTTACCCCCAAGGATGGGAAGCTGAGTCGGATCACCGTCGGAGGGAACTGGGAGTACCCCCTAGCAGCGGCCTCGTGGCAGGACAAGGGGTACTTCTTCCGCAAGTATGATCGGGTAGCCCTACAGCTCACCCCTGGCGCGACGAGTAGCACTGCGATAGAGGTCCTCCCAGCAGGAGCCAAGTTCAGTCAGATCTATCAGGCGGGAGGCGAGTACCTAGTGATACGGGATGACGCGGGTCGCTATGCCCTCTTCTCGATGAAGGAGGGGCGGGTGACCGCTCGCTTCACCCTATCGGAGGGTGTAGGACGTTCGATGGCCTACGATGCCCCCTCGGGGACACTCTTCTTCTCTGGTGGAGCCTCGGATGCTCGAGAGCGCAGTGTCTATCGTACCCAACTAGCCGATGGAGCTACGGCAGAGACCATCCAGGCACTCCAGGCCAAGCTCTACTACCGTATAGAGGGACGCACAGAGAGCGACAACAAGCTCGGGCTACAGACGACCCTCGGGATCAATGCCGACAAGGGGATGCTCTTCGTCTCTTGGCTCGATCAGGGTCGGGGTGGGCCACTCTTGCATCACCTCACCAAGGTTGCACGCCTTCCCCTCCGCCATACGGGGGCTCTCCCCGTGAAGCGACTAGAGCTCTACGACCTTCACTTTACCGCCGACCTGCGAGACATACGTCTCAACGCCCATTAGGCTTCGCCCCTCTCCCCCTTTATCTAAGGTATCCTCACGAGCCACTCCTAGCGTCCACTGACTCTGGGGGTGGCTCGTAGAGCTTAGAGAGTGTCCGTAGGGTAGAGAATACGAGAGCTAGGATACGACTTGGGGGGAGGGCGACGTTAGTAGACTAGTCAGTGTACATAGGATGGTCAGTGTACATAGGGTCGAGCCAATGCTCCCCCCTTCCCCGTAGCATAAGTAGGGAGATAGGGAGAGGTGTGGGTTGTGTATTATATGTATTTGACTATCTTTGTATTCGTTCCCTGCTTAGGCATCTGCTCGCAGGGATCCCCTAGGGAGACGCGCCTCTCTAGGGTAGTGTTAGCTAACAAATGAACGTATTTCTAAAGCTGGTATGACAAGAAAAAAGACGCAACTGTTATGCGCATCTCTCTGTCTGGTCGCCGTCAGCTTCACGAGCTGGGCTCATGCCCAGGTGAAGGCCCAGACACCTAAGCGAGAGACACGCACGACAGCTGGCCAGCAGAGCTCATCCACCCAAGCGGGTGAGCATCTGCTCCTAGCCGACCGCCTAGAGATCCGGAACCGACTGCTCAAGGAGAAGCAACGCCGAGAGGCGGAGCTACAGGCCGAGAAGCAGAAGGAAGACCTGGAGGCTCCAGCGGTGGACATCTATGGTGACGACTCGTGGGGTAGCCACGTCAATCCCTTTGCCGGGATGGCAGTGAATATCCCTGATCGGCAGGACATCGACCTCCAGGAGTTCGTGATGCCGATCCAGACCCGACAGATCACCTCGCACTACGGATATCGCCGTAGCTTCGGACGTATGCATTATGGGGTAGACCTCAAGCTCAGCGTGGGTGACACCGTACGCGCAGCCTTCTCTGGCAAGGTGCGTATCCGTGCCTACGAGGGTGGAGGGTACGGCAACTACCTCGTCATCCGCCACCCCAATGGACTCGAGACGGTCTATGGACACATGAGCCGTGCGATCGTCCGCGAGGGGACAGTCGTCCGGGCGGGAGACCCCATCGGACTCGGGGGAAGCACTGGTCGCTCTACAGGGCCACACCTACACTTCGAGGCTCGCTTCATGGGCATCCCCCTAGCGCCGACGGATCTCTTCGACTTCGAGGCAGGCGTCCCACGCTTCGACGTATTTGCCTTCGTCAAGGGGGCTTACCAGACTCCTCGCTCCTTCGCTCATGCTCAGGTAGCCGCTAGACCCAAGAAGGGCGGGGTCGCCAATGAAGAACAATTCAAGACGCACCGCATCAAGAAGGGTGACACCCTCGGCTCTATCGCACGCCACTATGGGGTGAGCATCCCGAAGCTCTGCCAGATGAATGGCATCGGCTCCACGTCCAAGCTCAGCATCGGGCGTACCCTACGTATTCCGAGCTAGACGAGGACACCTCCATCGCCTGAGATGGTATCACCTACTACAAGAGGGCTCCGTGAGACAGATAGACCAGAGCATGGTCTCGTCTCACGGAGCCTCGCTTTTTAGCTATCTTTGCAGGGAGACGTCGAGCCCAGCGCCCTCTACTTCGGGAGGGACATGCAGACCCTAGCGTCTCCTCATCCCTACACCTACTCCGTATTATAGACACTGGAATGATTACATTCTTCAGAGCTCCTAGTAGCTCTACCCTTTACATCGTCGAGAGCCATCAGGCTATAGGACGTGCGCACCTAGAGGCTCTCACCTGGCTCTTCGGGGGGGCGGTAGCCCTCGACAGCCCGACACTCTCGGGCATCTTCATCGGGACTCGGCGGGAGCTGATCACCCCATGGAGCACCAATGCCGTAGAGATCGTGCGCAATATGCGGATCCCCGACATCACACGTATCGAGGCCTTCGAGGAGGTCTCGAGTGCCGATGCCCCCTACGACCCGATGCTCCAGCACCTCTATCACGGACTTGACCAGAGCGTATTCACCCACGACCAGGTGGCGGAGCCGATCCGTCAGGTACGAGACATACGTGCCTACAGCCAGAGCGAGGGGCTCGCACTCAGTGAAGAGGAGATCGACTACCTCGAGCAGCTCTCCCAGCGACTCGGACGTCCCCTGACCGACAGCGAGCTCTTCGGCTTCTCGCAGGTGAACTCCGAGCACTGCCGACACAAGATCTTCGGGGGCACCTTCGTCATCGACGGGGAGGAGCGAGAGGCTTCGCTCTTCTCTATGATCAAGGACACCAGCGCTGCTAACCCCAACCATCTCGTCTCCGCCTACCGGGACAACGTCGCCTTCATAGACGGACCTAGAGACTTGGAGCAGTTCGCTCCTGCCTCGGCTGATCGCCCAGACTTCTTTGAGCGTAAGGCTGTAGATAGCGTGCTAAGTCTCAAGGCCGAGACCCACAACTTCCCCACCACCGTGGAGCCCTTCAACGGCGCAGCCACAGGCACAGGTGGGGAGATCCGAGACCGTATGGCAGGCGGTAGAGCCAGCATTCCTCTGGCTGGGACAGCCGTCTACATGACGAGCTACCCACGACTCGAGGATAACCGCCCCTGGGAAGAGGCTCTACCTGCACGCCCATGGCTCTACCAGACACCTCAGCAGATCCTCACCAAGGCTTCGAACGGAGCGAGTGACTTCGGAAACAAGTTCGGACAACCCCTCATCTGTGGCTCCGTCCTCACCCTAGAGCACCAAGCCGAAGGACAGGTATATGGCTACGACAAGGCTATCATGCTCGCAGGCGGTGTCGGCTATGCCCGCCGCAGTGATGCACAGAAGGGGACACCTAAGCCCCACGAGAAGGTCGTCCTGCTCGGCGGTGACAACTACCGCATCGGTATGGGTGGTGGCGCAGTCAGCTCTGTCAATACCGGTCAGTATGCAGGAGCTATCGAGCTCAATGCCGTACAGCGTGCCAACCCCGAGATGCAGAAGCGTGTCGAGAATGTCATCCGTGCCCTAGCAGAGGCCGAGGACAACCCCATCGTCTCCATCCATGACCACGGGGCTGGTGGACACCTCAACTGCCTCTCAGAGCTCGTCGAGACGACGGGCGGACACTTCGATCTCAGCACCTTCCCCATCGGAGACGAGACGCTCTCCAGCCGTGAGATCATCGGCAATGAGAGCCAGGAGCGCATGGGGCTACTCGTCGGAGAAGAATCCCTAGAGCGTATCGCCCGTATCGCCGAGCGTGAGCGTGCTCCGATGTACGTCGTCGGGGAGACGACCGAGGATATGCATCTGACCTTCGAAGAGGCAGATGGAGACAAGCCTATTGACCTTGACCTGTCCGATATGTTTGGCTCTGCACCTAAGACCTACATGCACGACCGCACCGTGGAGCGTCACTACCCTGCACTCAGCTACGACTGCACTCAGGTGGAGCACTACCTAGATCGTGTCCTACAGCTCGAGGGTGTCGCCTGTAAGGATTGGCTGACCAACAAGGTCGATCGCTCCGTCACAGGTCGTGTGGCACGCCAGCAGTGTCAGGGGGCGATACAGCTCCCCTTGAGTGACTGTGGTGTCATGGCCGTGGACTTCAGAGGCAAGTCGGGGATAGCTACTTCTATCGGACATGCTCCAGCCGCAGCCCTCGTCGATCCCGTAGCCGGCTCACAGCTAGCCATCGCAGAGTCCCTGACCAACCTCGTCTTCGCACCCCTTACCTATGGACTCGAGGGCGTCTCGCTAAGTGCCAACTGGATGTGGCCCTGCCGCAACGAGGGTGAGGACGCTCGTCTCTATGACGCTGTCGAGGCAGCCTCGGCACTCGCCATCTCGCTTGGCATCAACATCCCCACCGGCAAGGACTCGCTCTCTATGACGCAGAAGTACCCCGACGGGTCTCGTGTACTGAGCCCAGGGACAGTGATCATCAGTGCGATGGGTGAAGTCTCAGACGTGAAGAAGGTACTCTCTCCCGTCCTCATCCCCGACCCTCGCTATCCGCTCTACCATATTGACTTTAGCTTTGCTCCGCTCGCTCTTGGCGGGTCTTCCCTCGCCCAAGTACTCGCTGAGCTGGGAGACGAGACACCCTACATCGGGGAGCCCGAATACTTCCGTGAGGCCTTCACTTCGGTGCAGGAGCTCTTGGAGCGTGGAGCCCTTGTCGCTGGACACGATATCTCTGCTGGTGGACTTATCACCACGCTACTGGAGATGTGCTTTGCTAACGAGCAGGGTGGACTCGAAGTCGATCTCAGCGCTATCCCAGAGACCGACCTTGTCAAGCTCCTCTTCGCCGAGAACCCCGGTATCGTCGTCCAGACCTCTCACCCAGAGCTTCTCGAGGAGGTGCTCACGGCAGCAAGCATCGGCTTCGCCCGTATCGCCACACCTACGGCCACAGGGCGTACCCTCACGATCCGCCAAGGCAAGCAGCACCTCACCCTCGATATAGATGCCAAGCGGGAACTGTGGTATCGTCCCTCCTTCCTCCTCGACCGCTATCAGAGTGGAGAGACGCTGGCCGAAGCACGCTGTACGAACTACAGTAAGCAACCCCTCCGCTACGCCTTCCCCGAGGGCTTCACGGGGAAGTTTGCCGACCTCAAGGCCAACCCCGATCGCACCACAAAGGCTCCCGTACGGGCAGCTATCCTGCGAGACAAGGGGACGAATGGCGAGCGAGAGATGGCCTATGCCCTTTACCTCGCTGGCTTCGATGTTAAGGATGTCCATCTCACGGACCTCATCTCCGGTCGGGAGACGCTGGAGGATGTGCAGATGATCGTCTTCTGCGGTGGCTTCTCCAACTCTGACGTGCTAGGCTCGGCTAAGGGTTGGGCTGCAGGCATCCTGTACAACGAGCAGGCCAAGGCCACGATCGACCGCTTCTATGCTCGCCCCGACACCCTCAGCCTAGGGGTCTGCAATGGCTGTCAGCTCATGGCGGAGCTGGGGCTACTCTACCCCGAGCACGAGCTGAAGCACCGCATGGAGCACAATGACTCCCACAAGTTCGAGAGCTCCTTCGTCAGCCTCGCTATCCCCGAGAACGACTCCGTGATGCTGGGCAACCTCTCGGGGACGAAGCTCGGTATATGGGTTGCTCATGGGGAGGGGAAGTTCGTGCTACCCTACGAGACTTCCCGCTACAAGGTCATCGCACGCTACGACTACAATGCCTACCCAGGCAACCCCAACGGGTCGCCTGATGCCATCGCTGGTCTATGCAGTGCCGATGGGCGTCACCTGGCACTGATGCCCCATCCTGAGCGGGCGATCTTCCCTTGGCAGTGTGCCTACTATCCCGAGGAGGTACGCTCGGAGCATGAGGCGACACCTTGGCTCAAGGCCTTCCGCAATGCCTACGACTGGTGCCTCAGTCATCAGAAGTAGCATTCACCTAGAGTATCTTTAGAAAAGCCTTAGGGGGCTCCAGCACATAGATGCTGGAGCCCCCTAAGGCTTTTCTGCCTCCTAGTTATACGATAGCTCTACCAGCTCTTTGGGTCAATATCCTGTGGCATGACGTAGAAGGAGGGCTGATACACGAAGATGCGCAGATCTTCATAGTTAGAGCCCTTCCCTTGGCGGACGCTGAGGTTACCATCCTTCAGACGAACGACCGTGTACTCAGGCTTAGGGAGCGTATATATCCATTCCTGCGGTAGAGCATGTTTCCACTTGGGGTACTTTAGGTTTCGTGCGAACTGGCATGTCTCCATCCCTGCGGGAAGAGGTGTAGCGAAGAGATCATCCTCTCGCTCTACCTCTATCGTGAAGCGAATAGTATCCCCATCCACTCGTACATTCTTCAGCGGAAAGATGGAATAGCCACAGACATACCCCTCACGGATCTCATCATACTCATCTGTAGTAGCATTCAGCACTCCGCCCGTGACCTTTCCGTCTTGTAGATAGAGAGTGAGGTAGGCATTCCAAAAGATCCTATCCTCTTCCCGATTTCTATCGTAGATCCACTTGTACATCTCTCGCACCACAGCTTGACCAAAGGAAGGTAGAGAGGTGACGAGCACAAGGAGAGCTGATAGGATAATTCGTTTTCTTGTCATAGGGTTAGCTCATGATTACTAAGATGAAGCAAAGGTAGCCATTATCCGTACTCAGACAAATAGCCCACACAACGGGCTCCATACGGGCTCTACCCTACTCGATAGCCACCATCAGGGGCTACTCGCTGGGCATAGGGTAAGCCCTTGGCTCTCTAGGCTCTTCGCCACTCATCCAGCCGGAGCCCTGAGTGACGAAGCCAAGACACACACCAGAGACGCTCCACAACACACTCGGGGGAAGGCTAGCTAGGTCGCTAACCTTCCCCCGAGCTCTCTCGATGGGCTATCTCCCACCTTGCAGGTGGACTTCCTGATGGAAAGGGAGAGCCTTAGTACATCAGAGGAGCTCTCCCATGGCCCCTATCACGGGAAGAACCTAATGGTCATATAGTGCCATGCCTGTAGTGGCTTCCCATTCTTACGAGCAGGGATGAACTTAGGGGCGAGCTTCATTACATCTAGGGCGGCTTGTTCGAAGGCGGGGCTAGTCCCCTTGACCACCTTGATCTGGGAGATGGAGCCATCGACATCTACGACGAAGCGTAGGTGCACCTCCCCCTGAGTACGATTGCGATACTCTACGTCTGGATACTCTAGGTTTAACCTAAGGAAGTCCGAGAGACCCCGATCACCGCCGGGGAAGAGGGGGTGCTCAATGTCGGAGCTGTTCTCATCTATGACTGGGATGCTGTCAGGCTCGGCGACTTGCTTTACATTGCTCTTCTGCAGGCGGTCGACGAGACTTGCTAACCCCTGAGAGGGGAGCTTAAAGGTGATCGGGAGCATCATCGGAGCTGCTACAGCGACCCCCTCCCTGCGGGCGGGTACCCAGCGGGGCATCGACCGCACCATCCTCATCCCCTCTTCGTCTAGGATGGGATGGGCGCTTCGGTGTATCGCTATGTTGGTAAGCCGTCCGTCGGCCTCGACGACGAAACGGACGAAGAGTCGCCCCTGGAGCTGCTTCCTCACGGCTGCCTCTGGGTAGACTAGATTATTGGACATATAGGCGATGAGCGCCTGCTCCCCACCGGGGAACATCGGCTGGAGATTATCCTCGATCCCCTCACTCTTGGCTTGCTGCTGGGACGAAGGGTTCGGGACGAGGGTGGGTTGGCTCGTCGTAGGGAGCCTGAAGGTGATCGGGATCGTCACCGGCATAGCCACGGCGATCCCCTTCTCACGGGCGGGGATCCAGCGTGGCATTGACCGCACGACCCTCACCGCCTCTCTATCTAGGAGGAGCGCAGCCCCCTGAGCTACCTCTATATCGGAGATCTGTCCATCGGGCTGGACGATGAAGGTAATACGAACCTGCCCCTGGATCTTTTGCTTCTGGGCTTCCTCTGGATAGACCGTATGCTCCCCGAGGTAAGCCTGGAGGGCCTCCTCTCCCCCTGGGAACGAAGGTGGGGTCGTCGCCCCGACCTTTTGTTTGTCGGGCTGCTGTAGGGGGATTAGGCTCGGGAACGAGGTGGGGACGCTTCCCGCTGCAAACTGGGGCAAGCTAAGCCCCCCGATCAAAAGCAGGAGGGGGCAGAGTATAGTACTTTTTAGGTGCATATATCTATCGATGATGTTATGTCATGCGGTCATCGGGGTACAAATATAGATATTTACCCCCTTCCACCGCTATCTGACC
>NZ_CAJPPN010000061.1 GCF_905372525.1 uncultured Porphyromonas sp. | reverse complement strand
CTGTTGTGTACACGTGGGTATACAGTTGTGTACACACGTGTATACTCATCCCTCCCAGGTAGGAGGTCTTCGCTTGGCTTATCTCGACTAGGACACGGATACTTCTATCTTCGGCATATATTCCTTGATGACCCTGCCCTCGCACTATAGTGATTTCATGCGTCAGCCTTGGGGTCTAGTAGGGGGGCGGGAAAGCTGAGGAGAAGCAGGATAGGAGAGAGGGGGCGGAAAGAAAGAGGCGAGTAGGAGCAGGAAAGAAATAAAGAGTAGAGCAGGGAAGAAAGAGAAGAGGAGGGGCGGGAAGAAAGAGGCGAGGAGGGGCGGGAAGAAAGAGAGGAGAGCAGGGTGGAAAAGGCTGAGGGAACAACCTTTACCCTCAGAGGGAGGTTATAAAACTAATTGGTATATATTACTCACTATTAGATTCACTTTCATTATGAAGAGATTCTTGGCCTTTGCCCTCGCGTTCCTCGCCCTGTCAGTGACGACTCTCCGAGCAGACGACGACCGCATCATCGAGTTCAGAGAACTCCCTAAGGCTGCACAGCAGTTCGTGACCAAGTACTTCGCTGGCCGTAACGCCGTCCTCGTCAAGCAGGATCGCGACTTCATGTCCACGACCTATGAGGTAACTCTCTCCGATGGTACAGAAATAGACTTCACCTCCAACGGCCAGTGGAAGGACGTCGATGTCAAGCAGAACACTATGCCCCTCGGCTTCATCCCTGCCCAGATCACCAAGACCCTCAATGCCCGCCATGCTGGCGATGCGATCAAGCAGATCGAGCGCAAGCGTCAGGGCTACAAGGTCGAGCTTAGCTCGGGGCTAGAGGCTCACTTCAATGCCAAGCTCCAGCTCGTACGCTACGACGACTAACCCCCCACATCCACAGATGAAGAGACGAAATATCCTAGCACTGACCCTCCTCTCCCTCGGCCTCCTCTCTCCCCTCAGCCTCTCGGCGCAGAGGGTCGATAAGGCAAGCCGCGGGACAGGACGCACCTCCAGCGCCCCCGCCCAGTCGGCTCAGGCCGACAGTGCCCTCTACCGACTGATCACCCTCCCCTACCCCACCAACGCCCTAGAGCCTGTCATCAGCGAGCGCACAGTGAAGCTCCACCACGGCAAGCACCTAGCAGGCTACGTCACGAAGCTGAACCAGCTCCTGAGCGAAAGCCATCTGATGGAACGGGACCTCGTGAAGCTCGTCAAGTTCGCTAGTGGCTCGATCTTCGACAACGCAGGTCAGCTACTGAACCACAACCTATACTTCACGCAGTTCAAGCCCGCCGTCATGGATCGCATTGACGAGCCTAAGGGTAACCTAGCGGAGGCTATCAAGCGTAGCTTCGGGAGCTTCGAGAAGTTCCGTGAGCAGTTTGAGAAGGCAGGTGTATCGATCTTCGGCTCTGGCTGGCTGTGGCTCGCTACGGATGAGGCAGGACGTCTCTATGTAGACAAGGAGCCCAACGCAGGCAACCCCGTGACCTCGGGTCTCATCCCCCTACTAGGGATCGATATCTGGGAGCACGCCTACTACCTCGACTATGAGAATAGACGTGCCGAGCATCTCAAGCAGATCTGGCACATCATCGACTGGGAGGTAGTGAGTCGTCGCTACGAGGAGCGTGCGAGCTTCTTCACGAAGTAGACACTTCTCCCCCCTTATCCACTATCCCCCTATACAACGAGAGGGCTATCCACTAGGTGTGGATAGCCCTCTCGTTGTATAGGAGTGTGGGGAATTAGAAGTAACCCTCGGGATCGTTGTTGTGCTTGTAGCTCTTGTAGTAGCGGAAGAAGTCAAGCGAGACACTCTCCCAATCCTTGGCTCCGAGGAGCTTCACGAGGCGCAGTGCGTAGACCTTGTTCTCATCCGAGAGCTTCTCGAAGGGGTAGGGCTCTGGCTTTACCTTTTCCTTCTCATTATCGGGGGCAGCATCTACCCTACGGTCGTAGTCAGCATCCATATAGGAGACCACCTCGTCTTGGAAATCCTTGGAGGCATAGACATTCATCGGGAGGCTCAGATGGAGGAGTTGCTTCCCGGACTTAACCGTAGCATTAGGCGCATAGAAGGGTGAGGCCTTTCCCTCCTCTAGCTTCCCCTTGAGGCTGTGCCACAGGTCGATATTCAGCGTGAACTGACTGATCGTTGCGTTCTGGATGTAGCCCTTGATGCCGATAGGCTCTGTGTCCTTGAGGAAGTAGTAGAGCTTATTCCCCTTGTCGTCTTGGGGGCTCTTGCTCGCAGACTTGTTCCAGACGTTCGTATCGCAGTAGACGTACTTGAGTATGCTGGAGGGGTTGCTTGCGTCGAAGCTAATGCTCTTACCGTCGAAGTCCTTAGCCTCCGTGGGGTAGAAGAAGAACTGATAGTAGGGGCGGTTCGCCTCAGAGGCATACTGATCGTTGATGAGCTCCCCCTTAGCATTGTATAGGTAGATGATAGCCCCATAGTCAGGTGCAGCAGAGGTGGGGTCATTAGGGTCGTACTGCTGGACTTGGTAGCCGATGAAGTCCCGATAGGGAGCATCGCTGGAGAGCACCCACTGATCTCCTTTCTTGACGAAGGTATACTCCTGACGGTCGTAGATATTCCGATACGTGAACGTACCTCCTGAGGGGACGTAGTGGAAGGACTTCGTACCATGCAGGTGTCCATTGCTGAGCGTGATACGCACCTTGGCTATCTCGTCTATCGACGACTTCCCGTTGTCGGGCTTGGGGGTGGGCTCATCCTTTCGGCATGAGGTGAAAGCAAAGGCGCAAGCCATGAGGCCTAGAGTGAAGGCCTTTATGATACGTGTTCTCATCTTGTTGCTAGTTGTTTGGGTGGATACTTAGTTAGCTTTTATAGTGAAGTCTATATTCATATTGATGTCCGTGTCGGCTCCAGGTGTTACCGAGGTATTGAAGGGGAGCACATTGCCATCCTTAAACTTTGTCCCGTAGAAGTGCGCTAGCGTGATGACCATCTTTAGCTCCTTAGTCTTATCGGCATCGGTAGCCCGAGGACGCACGAACTGAATGAGCCCAGTGAAGCCCACGGGATTACGCTCTTGGTACATCGTCCCGTCAGCCTTCTTGCGCGTGAAGACATCGCAGTAGGCATATTGATAGCTCAGCAGTGAGGCTGGAGCATAGTCCACCTCATTACCTCGGACTCTCCATATCTCCTTGAAGAAGTGCTGGTGGCGGTTGATCTGCTCATCGGAGACGAGCTGGTCGTTCATGAGCTGCCCCGAGAGGTTCTTGTAGGCGATCTTCAGTAGGTAGACACGATTGGGTGTCTTGGCGGTACTCTCGACGGTGAACTTCTTGGAGTAGCCTGCCCCCTCGATGAAGCGAACGGTCGCCCCCCTCTGATCCAAGCCTATCTTCTGCACAGCGGCCGTGGAGAGGTCTACGTCGTCGAGGGTCGTCTCGGTGGAGAAGGTCTTACCTGCCTTCAGTGTCGCCTCGGTGAGGGTGAGTTCGGCGAAGGTGGGATTATCATGCCCCTTGTTCTGCCTTTCGTCTACGGGTGGCTTCGGTGTATTCTTGCCACAGGAGACCAGCGTGCTGGTGAGGGCTAGGGCGAATGCTCCGAGGAGGAGCGGTGCTAGTGTCTTACTCATTGCTTTATTATTGATAAGAGAGTTCTGTCAAAGGAGTGAGGGATAAGCAGGGATCTGCTAGAAGTGCCAGTGCAGAGCGAGACGGACATCCCGCCCGACATCGTGAGAGTAGTAGCGTGCGCGGTTCGTGTACTCCTTGTACTCGGTGTCGAGGAGGTTATCGACACTGAGGGAGAGACTGAGCGACTGCCGCTCCGTCATCTGCTTCGTCATACGAGCCTCGAGCCCGAAGAGATGGTAGTCAGGCGGACTCTGGGTGAGGTCGGTAGTAGGGTCAAAGCGACGCTGACGGTCTACGAAGCGGTGCGAGAGCGAGAACTCCCCCGTGTACGAAGAGCCAAAGGCCTTGCGTAGACCAAGCTCCTCCGAGATCCTAAGTGCAGGTATGTAGGGATAGTAGCGTCCCGTCTTCATCTCATTCGCCCAGATCATAGAGCCCTGCACACGGGCATAGAGGAGACTAGGGATGAAGAAGTAACGGGCATCGAGGTCGAGCCCACGGAAGAAGGCATCGCTCTGCTTGTAGCGGAAGACGGGATATTGCCCCGCCAGCGTCTCGGCATACTCCTGCGAAGGCTCATCATAGATATAGCCCTTGATCCAGTGTAGATAGCCATCGAGCGTCAGATCCCATCGCTCGGAGTGATGGACGAGGGAGCTCACCCACTTGTAGCCTCGCTCGGAGCGCAGTGTGCGGTCACCGTAGACGAAGATAGCAGAGCCGTGCTGGCTACCTAGGCTGTAGAGTTCCTGCACGTGGGGACTGCGCCAAGCGAGTCCGAAGTTGGAGGTAACCTTCCATCCCTGCCCGAGGTGAAGGTGTCCACCTAGGCTGTAAGTGAGGTTCAGGAAGGAATGGTCGCCCGAGAAGTATTGGCCTGCGACATCATACCCCGCTACGGACATCTGCTGACCATCTAGGCGCACCCCTAGCTCTGCCCCGAAGTGATCATCCGCATAGCGCTGTAGGGCATAGCCGCCCCAGGTGCTCTGGGTGTAGTTAGGGATAGGGGGAGTGAAGCCCGTACCACTATTGCTGTAGTTGTCCACGTACTCGCCATGTACCCCAGCCTCGCTGTCCCAGCGGTGGTAGTGCTTGCGCCACGAGGCATCGAGCTGGGTGGAGGAGAGAGAGAGGGAGAGGGTGGGGACATCGGCATAGGCGGTATTGCGGCGGATCGCATACTCATCTCTATTGTCCCGCTGGAGCGAGGCCTGCAGGGTGAAGCGACCGAAGTGGTCGCTCTCCCAAGTCCCCTTGACCTTGCCGAGGTAGTGGACGACATGGTGGTAGGGATTGCTGATACTGCGGGAGAAGGGGCGGAAGATGTCGGGCATCCCACGGCGTAGGAGCTCCGCCATACCCTCACGGCTACGTAGGTGCCCCGAGGGGAGGAGCCCCGTCTTATTCTCATAGCGACTGAAGAGTCCCTCGACACTCCACTCCCCGTGCTTCCAGCCCAGCGCCAGCGAGGTATTGAACTCACGCACACCGGTATTCATCAGCCGATACTTGGCCGAGGAGCGGTCTCCAGCATTGGTATAGGAGCCTTGTACTCGGTAGGCGAGGCTTCGATCAGAGAGCGTCGCACCCTCTAGGTGCAGCGAGGTACTCCCCCGATGACCATTGGTAGCATAGGCTGCCCCGACGGCTCCGTGGAGCGACTCCTCGCCGTAGGGTAGCGTCGCTTGCTCCATGACGATAGCCCCCGCCATAGCCTCGGCACCATAGCGCACAGCCTCGGCACCCTTGATGACCTGTATGTGGTTATTGCCCTCGACATCCACCTCGGGGGCATGGTCCTCGCCCCACTGCTGTCCAGACTGGCGCACCCCATTATTCATGATGAGTACCCGATTGCCATACATACCGTGGATAACCGGCTTAGTGGTCGTGGTGCCCGTCTGTAGGCTCGTCACACCGCTGATCTCGGTGAGGAGCGAGGCGAGGCTTCGCCCGAGGCTCCGCTCGATCTGCTGAGAGCTGAGACGACTGACCACGGCATTAGCCGAGACCACACGACGAGCCCCCTGCACGGTGACTCCCGAGAGCATACGCTCCTCGCTCGTCATATATAGGGTATAGCTCCCCTCGGTTGGACTCCCTGCACTACGGCGGAGAGTCTCTAGGGAGACAAAGCCCTCATGATAGCCGAGGGCATGGACATGTAGGCCATCGGTCTCCTCGGGGGAGAGGGATAGCTTGACCTCGCCAGAGGGGTTAGCCTGATACGTTTGCTTGCCGAGGTGTGCGACCGCCTGCGGGAGGGGCTCCTTCGTACGGGCATCGAGGATGCGCACGAGGATACTCCTCACCGTCACCTGGGCTCCTGCTGGGCTATAAAGCCCTAGGAGAAGCACCACGAGCACACACCAGCACCATAGATGGATACGTGATGAATGATACATGAGGGGGTGAATGGGATGATGTACTCATCGAGTAGTATGCACCATAGAGCTGGCACACGAGGAGACTCGATAAGACCGATAG
Source organism: uncultured Porphyromonas sp. (assembly GCF_905372525.1). Taxonomy (GTDB): domain Bacteria; phylum Bacteroidota; class Bacteroidia; order Bacteroidales; family Porphyromonadaceae; genus Porphyromonas. The sequence goes on along the minus strand of NZ_CAJPPN010000061.1, from coordinate 4,737 downwards.
AGACATGGATGAGACGACCCTCGGATAGGGCGCTCACACATATACGTACTGTATTGGGAGGGATCGGGGTACGGGGCGGAGGAGTCCCAACTATGGGAATGCCCCCTAGGAGAGGGACACCAAGTGCCCCCCAGCCTTCGTGGCTTAGGCTAAGGTATCAGCAGGTGGTGCTCGTAGCTGGGCTAGGCACAGGTGGTCGTACGACCAGATGCTCTCTAGGCGAGTGCCGAGGAGGCGTACACCGAGCACCGAGGCGAGCAGTGCGACGCCTAGAGCGAGCGCGAGGAAGGGGGTATGGACGAACTGACAGAGCACGCAGTCGGTCTGATCTATGTGCGAGGTCAGTTCCTGAGAGGTGGATACGGAGGCGACCTGCACCCCCTCAGCTCGGTGGCTGAAGTCATGCAGGGTAACCATCGCTAGGAGCCCCAAGAAGAGCCCTAGGAAGATACCAGCTAGTCGTCTGCGCTGTCCCATCCTATACATAGAAATACTTCCTACGGGGGCAAATATAGTAAAAAACTAGTCCACAAAGACATCGACTACGTAGGGGCAACGCATAATCTCTTTCGCACCCTCCATTCTTTGGCTCTCTGGGAATATTCTTTCATCCCCTAGGGAGCCTTAGCCGTATCCTGAGTTGTATCCCGAGAGGGTCTAGGTATGCATCCCGAGAAGAGCTAAATACGAGTGTCACTGGGGATATACTTAGAGCGAGGTAGTGTACACGCGTGTATACTGTTGTGTACACGTGGGTATACAGTTGTGTACACACGTGTATACACATCCCCCCTAAGTAGTAGGTATACGCTCGGTCTGTCTACACCTAGGACACAGATGTTTCTACCCTCAGGGTATGCTCCTTGACTCCTTCGCCCTCGCACTACGGTGATTTCATGCATCGGCTCTGATCGATACGCAAGTGGAGCAGTAGGAGCCCGTCTTTGGACTCTTACTGCTCCACGATAGGGGTGGTGTCGGCAGGGTACCGAGCGCACCACCCTAGCTGGGGGCTGGGGAACTACCAGCGAGACTTCTTCTTGCCCTTGTACTTATCGAAGGGTGAGGAATGGCTATCCCCCTTTCGGCTAGAGCGGGGAGAATAGTCGTCACGATGCTTCCGACCCTTGTGTGGTGCCCGTGGGCTTTCGTCGGAGTAGCTGCGCTTACCCCGACGCTCACGCTTGCCCTCGGAGGAGCCTATAGCGTCAGCGTAGTCCACGACGATACGACGACCATCCACCTCGTAGCTGCTCATGGAGGAGACGACCTCAGAGGCCTCGTGCTCATCGACCTCGAAGAACGAGAAGCGAGGCATGAGGTCGATCTTACCGATCTTCACACGACCCGGGACGCACTTGTTGATGAGCTCAATGAGCTTGTTGGGGTACATCTTGTCGAGCTTACCGAAGTTGATGAAGAGACGCTTCATCCCTTCCTCGGCTACGGCATTGCGCTTATCCCGCTTCTCCTTGCGCTCGGTGGGGAGCTTGCCCTTGTCATCCGCCTCCTCGATGGCTTCCTCGCTGTCGTAGTAGTCGAGCATACGGCGAAACTCCATGAGCATGATCCGTCGCAGGAGCTCCTCCTTGTCGAGCCAGTCGAGCTTGCGCAGGAGGTCAGGCAGCACACGCTCCAGCGTGGCATCCTCGGTGATCTCTACTCGCTCGATACGATCGGCCAGACCGAAGAGCTGCTTCTGACAGATCTCCTGCCCCGTCGGTAGATGCTTGCGCTCTAGCGTTGCGTGCGAGATACGCTCTATATCCCGAATGCGTCCACGCTCACGGCTATGGCAGATGGCGATGGATAGCCCCATCTTCCCAGCACGAGCCGTTCGGCCACTGCGGTGGGTATAGCTCTCGATATCATCGGGTAGACCGTAGTGGATCACGTGGGTCAGGTCGTTCACATCTAGTCCTCGGGCAGCGACGTCGGTAGCGACGAGGAGCTGGAGGTTGCGTATGCGGAACTTCTGCATCACATAGTCACGCTGCGCCTGAGAGAGCTCCCCATGCAGAGCATCGGCATTATAGCCATCACGGATCAGCTGGTCGGCGATCTCCTGAGTCTCCTTGCGTGTACGGCAGAATATGATCCCATAGATACTGGGGTAATAGTCTGCGATACGCTTTAGGGCAAGGTACTTGTGGCGGGCAGAGACGACATAGTAGTGATGCTTGATGTTGGCATTACCCTGGTTCTTGGTACCGACGACGATCTCCCGAGGCTGGTGCATGTACGAGGCTGCGATCGAGCTGATCTCACGGGGCATGGTGGCCGAGAAGAGGAGGAGGTGACGCTCCTCAGGCACCTGCGCTAGGATGGTCTGCAGACTCTCGGTGAAGCCCATATTGAGCATCTCATCCGCTTCGTCTAGGACGACCGTCTCCACCTCGTCCAGCGAAGCGACACCACGCTCCATGAGGTCAATCAGACGCCCTGGGGTAGCGACGATCACCTCGACACCACGACGAAGGGTGCGGATCTGCGCCTCTATGGATGAGCCCCCATAGACGGGGAGGATACGTACCGAGGGGAGATACTTGCTGTACTCGGTGAGGTCGTCGGAGATCTGTAGGCACAGCTCACGGGTGGGGCATAGGACGAGGGCACGTGCATGGCCAGAGGCATTTGTCCGGGTCTTGGACTCCTCTAGGCTACGAGCGACGTTCTGTAGGAGGGGAAGGCCGAAGGCAGCCGTCTTACCGGTGCCTGTCTGGGCTAGTGCGATGAGGTCTTGGGGCTCTCCGAGGAGATGGGGGATGACAGCTTCCTGCACGGGCATAGGCTGTTCGTAGCCAAGCTCCGCTACGGCTTGGCAAATAGGGGCACTCACCCCTAGGGCTTCAAATGTCATTGATTGCTCTTGTGATAAAAAATACGCCTAGCACTCGTTGGCTCTAGGCTGTGTGCTCTCATGGACTACCTCAGCCCAACCTCAGCACACGTTACTGATAATTCGCGACGAGAGGGTACGTAGCCTCGCAGCTACCCACCCTATACGAGCAGACGTCTAGCGCTGCTCTGTCTGTAGCTCACGACTCTTGTCCCCAAGGTAGCCACCATGATGGCGGAGGGAGTAGTCGTGATAGGAGAAGCCGATACGCTGCATCACACTCACCACAAGGAGGTCACCCAGTACCGTCATCACCGTAGTGCTGGTGGTGGGGGTGAGCCCGAGGGGGCAGACCTCCCGGGGGTTACCTGTGGAGAGACAGACGTTGACCTCCCTAGAGAGGGGGCTATCGGGGTTACCCGTGATCAAGATGAAGGGCAGGGTGGGATACATCCTACGGGTGAGGGCGACGAGCTCCAGCACCTCACGGGTCTTACCCGAGTTGCTGATCAGCAGCATCACATCACTAGAGCAGACCATCCCGAGGTCGCCATGCTGCGCCTCGCTAGGGTGTAGGAAGTAGGCCGGTGTACCTGTGGAGCTGAAGGTCGTGGCGATATTGTGGGCGATCTGCCCTGCCTTGCCCATCCCCGAGGTGATGAGCCTACCGCCCTCCTCGTGTACTCGCTCTAGGATGAGGCTTATTGCACCCTCGTAGTCATTCTCTCGGGGGATATTCTGTAGGGCGTGGATCTCCGCCGCTAGGATCTGCTCGATGGTATACTCGTGGGGTGTACTCACTGCTTCATTTCTTATCTCGCCTGCAAAGATAAGTCTTTCTCTCCATTCCACATACGACCTTTACCTCGGCAAGGGTACACTAGGAACATAGTCGTCGGGGAGGTGGGGAGGATGACGAGGGGGCAAATCAGCATTAGTAGGTATTGTCGTGTATAGAGAGATGGTATAGCTTTGTGATACAGAATATATCATCAAGATAGACAGACGACCAACGTATGGAACAGATCAACATCGAGGGGCTAGGCGCCGTCCAAGAGACCCTCATCATCCCGCTGGCGATGCGTGCCCTAGACCTGAAGAGCAAGAAACCCATCCTAGGAGACAGGTACGCAGCAGAGCTCTATGAGCGGGTAGCCTACGACAAGGAGAAGTTCGCCCCGAAGAAGACCCCGAGCTACTACGGATGCCTCCAGCGAGCTCGCTACCTCGACGAGGAACTCATCCGCTATGCCCGACAGCTCCATGCATCGGGCACTCCCTTCGTGACCGTAAACGCAGGCTGTGGGCTCGATACCCGAGGCGAGCGTATCGCTGAACGTACCTACGGGGCGGTTCACTTCGACATGGACTTCCCCAACGTCATACAGCTCCGTCGTACCCTGCTCGGCGAGCGAGCGACCTTCATCGAGGGCAACCTCCTAGAGGAGACTTGGATCGAAGCCCTCAAGGCCAAGATCACACCCGACACCCACGTCTTAATCGCCATAGAGGGGGTATTTGCCTACCTAAGCAGGGAGGAGATCCAGCGTGCATTACGACTTATACACACGGCCTTCGCTGGGCGCTGTGTCGTAGTCTTCGATGCCCTAAGTAGCTTCTGGGCGAAGCGGTCACGACAGCACGACACCCTACGGCACATGGAGGCAAGCTTCACAGGGGGCATAGACTCCGAGGAGGACATCCTCGGCCTACTACCTGAGGCACACTTCGAGCGCAAGATACCCATCGTCGATCTCATGGCGCAGGTCTGGTGGGTGGCACACCTCATGAAGCTCACCCGCAAGATGCGTAATAACGTCCAGATCTTCACCTTCACCCTCTAGTCCCCCCACCAAGCGAAAGCCCTGCCCCCTCCCCTACCCGATCTCCTATAATAG
>NZ_CAJPPN010000060.1 GCF_905372525.1 uncultured Porphyromonas sp. | reverse complement strand
GAAGAAGAAAAAGGAGGAGACCCCGTACATCAAGTTCTTTAAGGACAAGAAGGTGGAGAGTGCCCGTGGCAAGTTCGTCTCCCTCCACAAGATCGACGGCGAAGTCTTCCTCGAGCTCCCCACGAAGTACCTAGGGCAGGAGCTGATGATGGGGGCGACGATCACCTCCACCACCGACCCTGACTATCTAGCTGTGGGGTCGAAGAACTCCGCTCCCTTCGTCTTCAGACTAGAGAAGCAGGACAGCGTCATCGTCATGAAGGCTCCCAATACCCTCGTCTACCGCAGGGATGCCTCCCGTCAGCTACAGCAGGCCCTAGAGCTTAACTACCGTGATCCTGTGGTCATGTCCTTCACTCCGAAGGTCTACACTGCCGATAGCTCTGCCGTAGTGCTCAGTCTTAACTCGCTCGTCACGGAGAGCAATCCTTTCTTTGAGATTATCCCCAAGGAGCAGGGCCCCTACAAGCTATCCTCATCTAGTAATGGTAACCTAACCTTCATCCGAGGGCTAAAGGCCTTCGATACCAATGCCAGTGTCAAGGTCGAGATGAACTTCTCCGTTACGGCCTCCCTGATGGGCGTGCTGACCGTGGCGAAGGATATGCCCCTCACGGCAGAGGTGACCTATACCATCCTTCCGGTGAAGCCCTCGCAGGCTACCCCTCGTCTAGCCGATGCCCGTGTGGGCTATGAGACGTCACGTAAGGTCTCCTTCCCCGACTACCTCGACCAGAGTGAGCCGGTGTACCTGGCTCACCGCTGGTGCCTCGTCCCCAAGGACAAGAAGGCCTATGCCAAGGGCGCTCTCGTAGAGCCTGAGAAGAAGATCACCTTCTACCTCGACAATGCCTTCCCTACGACCTGGGCCAAGGCTGTGAGAGAAGGGGTCCTGAGGTGGAACAAGGCCTTTGAGGCAGCGGGTTTCCGCAACGTGATCGAGGTGCGAGACTTCCCTCTAGACAAGAACTTTGACCCAGACAACCTCGAATACTCCACGATCCGCTACATACCTAACTCGCAGGAAACCGTCTCGGGTGCCTCATGGTTCGACCCACGTACTGGGGAGATCTTCAACGCTTCGCTCCTGATCTATAACAACGTGGAGAGCCTCCTGCACAAGCAGCGCTTCATCACCACCGCTGCCGTCGATCCTGCTGTCCGTAGTGCACGCTTGCCCGAGGATCGCTTCCTCGAGTCGCTCTCTGCCCTCGTCACGCAGGAGGTAGGGAAGACCCTTGGCTTGCTCAATAACTATGCTGCCTCCACCGCTTATTCGACTGCGAACCTTCGCTCTGCAAAGTTCACGAATGAGCAGGGGCTAGCTCCCTCGATCATGGATGGAGAGTTCTACAACTATGTAGCACAGCCTAGCGACAAGGGTGTCCGCCTCATCAACAACGTCCTCGGCGAATACGACCGCTACGCTATAGAGTGGGGCTACCGCTACTTCCCCGAGGAAGAGGGTGATCCCGCCCGTGAAGCCAAGCGTCTGGTAGAGTTTGTCAATAAGAAGGTCGCTAACCCCATCTACCGCTATGCCCCAAGGCAGACCTACTCCGTAGACCCAACGGTTCGTACCGAAGACCTCGGGGATGACCACCTGATGAGTAGCACGCTTGGGATGAAGAACCTAGCGATCATCTGCTCGCACCTCGAGCAGTGGATCCAGAACGACCCCGACAGTCGCAAGAAGAAGGCGATGTACCTCACCGTCGTCCAGCAGTACTACCTCTACCTCAAGAATGTCATGTCGCTCGTCGGGGGTGTGGTGACCCGTGAAGCTCGTCTCTCCACCGGCCTACCTCGCTACCAGGTCGTACCTAAGGCTAAGCAGCGCGAAGCCTTCCAATGGATCCTAGCGGAGGCTAAGCGCTTCCAGAGCTATGCCGATCGTAGCCTAGAGCGGAAGCTACCGATGGATGTGAGCTACTTTGACCAGCTACTGGAGTTCATCAATAACGACATCCTCAACCTACGTGCCCGTATCATCATCGCTTCGCAGGTAGATAAGAATAGCTATTCGCTCGGGGAGTACTTCGACGACCTCTACAAGGCAATCTTCGCCTCCACGATTGCGGGGACTGCCCCCAACCACATGGAGCGCTTCATGCAGCGTAACTTCATCGACAAGGCTGTAGCTGGTGCTACCAATGCCCGTCAGGCTACCCCCAACATGCCCTATGGCTTCACCAGCGGGCCCGTGACGATGGATATGCTTCGCCTCAGTGCCTCTGCCCCTACAGACTTCTCTACGCTCCTCGGCAGAGGTCGTCTCAGCTACGGCGGTGGTGACCCCTCGGCTAACATCTATCCGATGGCCAATGTCCCTGCCCTCGACACCTCTGACCAGTACTTCTACGCAGCGCTGGTGAAGATACGTCCTATCCTAGAGCAGCGAGCCAGCTCCACCACCGACAGAGAGCTACGTGCGCACTACCAGACACTAGCCTTCAAGGTCAAGAAGCTCCTCGACGACAAGAAGTAGTAGACCAGGATACGAATAGATATGATGAAGAATAGATCGATCACCCTGCTCCTCTTAGCTGGGTGCCTCACACTCGCTCCTCTATCGGCTCATGCAGGTATCTTCGACTTCCTTAAGAGGAAGAAGAAGCCAGCCAAGACGGAGAAGCCCGTAGAGAAGACCCCCTACGAGCGTATCCTTACCTCTGGGAAGATCGTCTCCGCTAAGGGGGACTTCCTCACGCTACACAAGACGGATAACAAGCTCTACATCGAGCTACCCGTCAAGACGATCGGCAAGGAGTTCCTCCTAGCAGCTACCCTCTCCTCCATCTCCAACCCTCAGCTAGGGATGGTAGGCTTCAAGAACGGCAACCCCATCCACATGCGCTTCGCACAGAAGGATAGTGCTATAGTGATGGAGGCCATCAATACCGAGCCCTACCTCACCCCAGCGGACGAGAAGGAGCTACGGCCACGTATCGCCTCGAGCTACACGGATCTGGCCGTATATAAGTTCCCTATCAAGGCTTGGAACAAGGACAAGACCACCGTGGTCTTCGATGCCTCCTCCCTCTTCCTAGAGGATCAGAAGTATCTGCCACTCATGGCTAAGAGCTTAGGGTCATACAGCGTCAGCTCCAGCCCACAGCGTAGCCTGACGCATATACGGGAGATCAAGTCCTTTGAGGACAATGTCTCCATCAAGGTCGATCGTAGCTACCGCATCACGCTCTCCTCGGCACGTGGCGGCGGTTCGCCTCTGAAGGACTATCCCGTGACCCTCGGGGCGACCTTCACGCTACTGCGCCTGCCCGAGGAGCCTATGACCCCACGCCTAGCTGACACCCGTATCGGGGTCTTCCAGATCAGCAAGGGGGCATATAACCCCGAGAGCCAGCAGTTCGAGTCGGCACGTTTCGTCAAGCGTTGGCGTCTGGAGCCTTCGGATGTCGAGGCCTTCAAGCGTGGCGAATTGGTCCGCCCCAAGAAGCCCATCGTCTACTATGTAGAGAATACCTTCCCCCCAGTCTGGAAGGAAGCTATGAAGGAGGGAACACTACGCTGGAACAAGGCCTTCGAGCTCATCGGCTTCAAGGATGCGATCGAGGTGCGTGACTTCCCCACCGATGATCCTACCTTCGACCCCGATAATCTCAAGTACAACTGCATTCGCTACGTCCCCATCGCTACCGAGAACGCTATGGGACCCTCTTGGTCTGACCCTCGCACAGGGGAGATCATCAATGCCTCTGTACTTGTATGGAGCGATGTGTCTAAGCTCAATAACAACTGGCGATTCATCCAGACTGCACAGGCTGACCCAGCCGTACGTGCCGTGAAGCTACCCGATAGCCTCATGTCCAAGTCGCTGAAGTACGTCATCGCCCACGAGATCGGCCATACCCTTGGCTTCATGCACAACATGGCGGCCTCGGCGGCCTACACCATCGACTCCCTGCGCTCTCCTTCCTTCTCCGCTACGCACGGTACGACGCCCTCCATCATGGACTATGCGCGCTTCAACTACGTCGTGCAGCCCGGAGACAAGGGGGTGAGCTTTGATCCTCCTACCGTAGGGACGTACGACAAGTACGCCATCGAATGGACGTATAAGTACTTCCCCGATACGAAGGGGGATCTCATCGAGGAGTCTAAGCGAGTCTCTGCACTGATCGACCAGCATGCCCACGACCCTGAGTATCGCTATGGGGTACAGCAGATGGGGGATCGTCGCTATGACCCCTCCGCTATCGAGGAAGACCTATCGAATGACCCAGTTAAGGCAAGTACCCTAGGCCTCTCCAACCTCCGCTATATCCTCAGCCACCTAGGGGAGTGGTTCCCCAACGATGACGAAGCAGAGCACCGTGCTACCCTCTACGAAGGGATCGCCAATCAGGCGATGCGCTATGTCTCCAACGTCTTCCTCAACGTCCCTGGGATCTACCTCTATCAGACGAGCGAAGCCTCTGGCCTACCCCGCTACAAGGTCGTACCGAAGGCCGAGCAACGTGCCTCCGCTATGTGGCTCCTAGACCAAGCGGTCTCGATCGATAGTATGCGCAATGAGCCACTAGAGCATACGATGAGTGATGTCGCTGCCGACTCTCCCTTCGTGCGCCTAGGTGCCCTCACGAGAGCGATGGCTATCCGCAATATTGCCAACCTCAACCTCTCCTACTACCTAGACTCCACCTCCTACTCGCCCCTCGAGTATGCGGACGATGTCTATGCTCGTGTCTTTGCCAAGACGGAGCAGGGTAAGGAGAACCTCTCCTTTGAGGAAAAGCAACTGCAGGACTACTTCGTCCGCTACCTCATCGGCTACACCTCTGACCTTGCTCCTAAGGGAGGCGGTCGCTCCTCCCTCTCCATCGCAGAGCTCACGGGCTTCGCAGAGCCTACGGAGCAGGTACGCACAGAGGGTATGACAGACGAAGAGTTCATCTCGCTCCTGCCTCAGCAGGCTCCCCACATCTGCTCCTATGCGCCCTCGAGCTCAGCGGATGCGCATGGGCACTCAGGGGTAGGCTTCCTCAACTTCGGGAAGAGCTACGGCGAACCAGAAGATCTCTTCACCAACGCCATCAATACGACAGAGTCGCTCTACCTGCCACTGCTCTATCGTACGCAGGAGCTCCTGCGCCGTGTAGCGCCCAAGACGGCAGATGCGACCCTACGTCAGCACTACGAGTTCCTACTGCGTAAGCTCGACCAGATCACCAAGTAGCGACCTCGCTAGCTCCATATAGAAGCAGAGACGGTGGTATAGGACTTCCCTATACCACCGTCTCTGCTTTTGTGTCAGGGCTGACGCATGGAGTCACTATAGTGCGAGGGCAAGGTCGTGGGGGAGCATACGCCGAAGATAGAAGTATCCGTGTCCTAGGAGTAGAGACCCCCAGTGTATACCTCCTACCTAGGAGGGATGAGTATACACGTGTGTACACAACTGTATACCCACGTGTACACAACTGTATACCCACGTGTACACAAGTGTATACACGCGTGTACACAAGTGCCCTCTAAGTATATCCTCTGTAAGGCTCGCTTGTATGTCTATTCCTCGGGAGTAATGCCTAGGATCTTTAGTGAAGGGCTAAGGCTCCCTAGGATATGAAATAATATCCCCGAAGATCCAAAGGTAGGAGTATGCGAGCGAGATCGTGCGTCGGCCCTGGCTTTAGTGTCTGTCGGGGAGTGGTGTCTCGTCGTGGTTGGTGGTGAGCAGGCTACATGCTTAGTTCCTACTGACCCTTGAGGGTATTGTCCTTGGTTCTCTTTGGGTAAGGGTTAGGTAGATTATGCTACTCACCAAGTGGTCTGCTCTCTTGCGTCCCCTCCTTAGCTCTCCACGGGTGCTGGAGTCGGGGAGTGGTGGTACTCGGCACGTAAGCGAGCGAGTAGGAGTACGACCATGAGGAGGGCATAGAGCCCCACGAGTTCGGCTAGGCTAAGGGGATAGCGCAGATGCAGTAGGGGCACATCGGCAAAGGTGTTGGTCAGCCCTCGCATGAGTTCTGTGAGCCCCTCTAGCCCCTCGACGAGGGGAGCTGGGAGGCCGCTTGCCCCTACGGCTAGCAGGAGGAGCACAACGAGGGTCACGGGGATCAGAAGGGTAGCCAGCAGTGTAAGGGGCAGGGAGGTAAAGACGAAGGCGAGCGAACTGTAGCCAAAGAAGTAGAGCGACAGGGGTAAGACCAGTGGCTGTACCGAGAGCGTGAGGGCGATCCCGCTCCACAGATAGCTAAGGGGACGGCTACGTAGCCTGCCCACACTCCTATAGATAGGCCGATAGAAGAGGTAGATCCCAAGTAGGGCAAGGTAGGTCAAGGGTAGGCTCGCCGAGAGCAAGCTCGCAGGGCTAATAAGTAGCTGTACGAGGGCGGGGAGGGTGAGCACCTCGGGGAGTGAAGTCGGTCGCCCAAGTCCCCGTGCGCCAGCATAGAGGGTAAGCATCAGTGCTGCTCGTAGGGTGGGGATGGTACAGCCCGTGAGGAGCGTGAAGGCCCAGCCCCCGAGGAGCACGATCCCCCACCGTAGGCGGTGGTGCCGCCTCATCCCTGGGATGCACCCTAGGATGAGGGTGAGTGCCCCGACGACGACCGCTAGGTGAAAGCCACTGACGGCTAGCAGATGGGCTACTGCCCCAGCCGTGAATTCTCCTCGGATGCTCCTGCCTATGCTGTCCCTCGGGATATAGCCTAGGGCGATACCCGTGAGGACGCTCTCAGCATAGGGCGAGAGTCCGATCTGCCCCAGCCGAGTGCGCAGATAGTCCCTACAGCGTAGGGCGAGGAGCGTCGGGTGAGAGGCCAATAGATGAGCCCGTGGGGTAGGGTGGTGGGCTATGCTCCGACCTCGGGCTGTCCCTGAGAGCCCAAGGCTAAGGAGGTAGTCTCGGTAGCGTGACGGGAGGGTAGCCTGCCCAATCCCCTCATAGTGCCCAATCCGTAGGACGAGGCTGTCTCCGACCTGTGGGACGAGGCTGTCCTGTGTGTAGAGTCGTATGCGTCGTCCTCTGTCTGCCCCAGAGAGGAGCTCTACATCCCAGCTCTGTCCCCGATCCCGGGGCGAAGGGCTGTCGATGAGCCTTGCCTCGACCTCCCCATGCTCTAGGCTGAGGGGACGCTCCAGCGTCTGCATGGTATGGGAATAGTAGAGCCTAGCCCCGAGGACGAGGGTAAGGCCAAGCGAGAGGGCAACGAGGCGACCGCTCCACCTCGTCGCACCTACGGTCCCCGAGGCTCTCCATCCATAGAGGTAGGCCGAGAGCAAGCAAAGTCCCCCTAGGGTAGCGAGCACAAGGCTCAGCCACCCTAGGGGGACAAGTACTCGGGAGCTATAGCCGAGTAGGATGCAGAGGAGTAGCCACCCGAGTGGGCTATGTAGCCAGCGGTCACGGCTGGCGGACAGACGCCCACTCTGCCAGCTCTCTACCAGACGTCTACCCCAGCGCTGGGGCAGGGGACGGCGGAGGGAGTTATAGGGAGCGTGGGAGCACCTTGAGGCTGTGGATGGCTGCCTTGGGGTCGGGGTGAGAGAAGACATAGCTACCAGCGACGAGTGCGTCAGCACCAGCCTCCACGAGTGCTGCTCCAGTGGTGGCATTCACCCCTCCATCGACCTCGATGAGGGTGCTGAGACCACGCTCCTGGATGAGCTGCTTGAGACGTCGCACCTTGTCCACGGTGCGGGGGATGAACTTCTGTCCTCCGAAGCCTGGATTGACGCTCATCAGCAGTACCATGTCTAGGTCCTCAAGTACATCGGTGAGGAGCTCTACGGGGGTGTGAGGGTTGAGCGTCACGGCAGCCTTCATCCCTGCACTCTTGATCGCTCCGATGGAGCGGTGCAGGTGAGGACTGACCTCGTAGTGGACGTTCATCGTGTCTACACCGAGGGCGGCAAACTCTCGGACGAACTTCATCGGCTCGACGATCATCAGATGCACATCTAGGGGCTTCTGGATCACGGGACGTATGGCCTCGAGGATCGGGAACCCAAAGGAGATATTGGGCACGAAGACCCCGTCCATCACGTCGATATGTAGCCAGTCTGCCTCGCTCTCGTTGATCATCCTGACTGCCTCGTCGAGGTGCAGGAAGTCCGCAGAGAGGAGTGACGGAGCTACGATCGTAGTCGTTGCACTCATGTCTTGTCTATTGGGGGGTAGGGTGGTTAGATGGCTGTGGCTAGGAGACGAAGGCGACGCAGGGTCTCTTGGTGCCTTGGGCGAGTGCGCTCATAGGCGGCACGGGCGATGAGGTTGAGCTTCTCTCTCTCTGTACGGGGGTAAGTCTGTACCATAAGCAGGCTAAAAGTATAAAGTCGAAACAATAAGCGTCAGGGGCTCGACCCCCTGACTACGCTCATATAACGACCTCACGCCAGCTACTATTATGGGAGGGAGAGAGAAAGGGACTACCCCGCCAGCCGAGGGGTGAGCCTACGGGCTCAGAGACTCCTTGGTGGCGGGGTAGGATAGTGTTGGGTGGTGAGGGGGCTAAGACTGCTTGAGGAGCTCCTTGATGCCTCCGAGGGACGAGAGTACGCCCGAGGCTTCGTAGGGCAGGTAGACGGTCTTGGTGTCCTTGCCTGAGGTCATCTCCTTGAGGGTCTCTAGGTAGCGGACGGCGATGAGGTACTGGGCGGGGTTGGCGCCTGAGCCCTCTACGGCCATAGCGATTTTACGGATGGCTTGGGCTTCGGCTTCGGCGGTGAGGAGCTTAGCCTCGGCCTCAGCCTTAGCGTGTAGGACCTGTGCCTGACGCTCACCCTCTGCGTGATTGATGGCCTGCTGCATGCGTCCCTCTGACTCGCGGATGGTAGCCTCCTTCTGCCCTTCGGCGTTGAGGATCTGGGCACGCTTGTCACGCTCGGCGCGCATCTGCTTCTCCATAGCGTCACGGATGTCACGGGGGGGATTGATGTCCTGTAGCTCTACACGATTGACCTTGACGCCCCACTTGTTCGTCGCCTCGTCGAGGATGATGCGGAGCTTGTTGTTGATGGTGTCACGGCTGGTAAGTGTCTCATCGAGGTCCATCTCCCCGATGATGTTACGTAGGCTCGTCTGGGTGAGCTTCTCGATGGCATCGGGTAGGTTCTGGATCTCATACATGGCACGCATGGGATCGACGATCTGGAAGTAGAGGATGGCGTTGATCTCGGTGACGACGTTGTCCTTGGTGATCACGCTCTGGCGAGGGAAGTCGTAGACGGTCTCACGCAGGTCAATATTCGTGATCTCGGTGAAGCGCACGTAGGTCTGCCCATTAGGCCCAGGCATGGTGTAACGCCAGCGCATGGGGCGGGGACGATCGATGAAGGGGATGATGATGTTCACCCCGGAGCCTAGGGTGCGGTAGTACTTCCCTAGACGCTCGATGATGACCGTCTGTGACTGCTGTACGATGCATAGCCCTTGGTAGATGGTGAGGATCACCAGTAGGGCCAGGACGATGGGGATGATTAGTTCGAGTGGCATTTGTCTGTCTGTTTATATATGTATGATGTAGGGTATCTCTGGGGTGTTGCTCTGGGGTGGGGTCAGTGGTGGGGCATGAGGGGCTCTACCTCGAGTACGAGGCTCTGGTAGCCTCGGATACGTACCTCGGTGCCAGCAGGGATGGGCTCTGTCGTCTCATGTGCGACGGCTCTCCAGCTATCGCCGTCCACGGCGACACGTCCGCCAGCGTCTCCGGGGAGGATCTCCTCGCTGACGAAGACCCGACGACCGATGAGGGCGTCCATTCCGGTCTTGGTATCGTGGAACTGGAACCACCGGCACATCAGGGGCTGTAGTAGCCACAGAGCCAGCAGGCTCCCGATGCAGAAGGCGATGATCTGGATCAGCCAGCTCAGTCCGAGGGCTGCCATGGGGATTGCCACCAAGGCACCCACACCGAAGCAGGCAAGGATGAAGCCTGGTGTGAGGACCTCGAGGGCAAAAAGGATGAAGGCAGCTACGAGCCAAAGCTGCCAAATAGGTATCTGTTGGATGAAGTCTACCATATGGAGCGTCCGTGTATCAGGGTTTACTAAATACTTACCCAGCAAAGTTAGCCAATAGCACTCATTTTTCCTATACCTATATAATAGGGGCTCTCCCCACTCCCTGCTCTCCCTCCACCTTGTCCCAACGAGAGCGAGGTCTGTATGGGAGCTATGCCCACACAGACCTCGCCTGTCCACAGCCTAAGGCGTGGAGGTGTCGTTTAGTAGGCGGGTAGGCAGAGGAGGGTTGCCTTGTGCGTACGTAGCCCCTCGCCGGTAGCGAGGCGCTCGGTCAGAAGGCTAGCGATCTTCCCCTTGGCGAAGGCCAGACTCTGCTGGCTACCTCTTGGGTCTAGTAGGACACTTCTGTCATCGGTCTTCCCTCCGTCACAGATGATCTGTAGCTTGTGTGGGGGCTCTGTGGGCTCTGTGTCGGGGACTGAGCCGAAGAGGTCTCTGTCGAGGAGTAGTAGGGAGACCAAGACCCCAAACTGATCCTCGAGTGAGGCATAGATCCCAAACTCCTGTACGTAGATCTCTCGCTTGATCTCATCGTCACAGATGAGGACGAAGGCTGTATTGCCCTTAGCAGGATCGACGTGCTGGGGGAGCATGGTGAGTAGTCGGTCAGAGAGCTTGGCTAGGGCTTCTGCACGGGCGGATTTAGGGTCAAGGGCTAGGCTCTTGGCGTTGGGCTGGTTGTAGCTTACCCGTAGGGGAGCGAGCTGGGCGCTCTGGAGGTATACGATATCCTCCTTGACTTCCTCTGGTAGCTGCTCAGTAGAGGGAGCAGACTCGGGATCAGCTACGGTCTCTATGTCTCGATCCTTGGTGCAGGCGAATGCACATAGGAGGATGAGGCAGAGAGAACTGAATAGTGTCTTTGGTGTCATAATCGGCTTTTTAGGCTTGATGATTGGACTTGACTGTGATCTCTCTTAGAGTTAGGGTGTGACGGGGGGCTCACCTTGGGGTGGGGCACGCCACATCTCCCCCAAAGGTAGTGAATGTGCGGGAGCTTATCCCCTCGTATTGTTACTCTCCCTCTACTTGCTGATAAATAGCGTGTTGCGTTGGGGAAGCTGACCCCTCGCATACCCCTGTCAGAAGGGGGCTCAGACGCTCTTACCGAGAGCGCCTTTGCGTTCTTACCGAGAGCGGTCTGGCGTTCATACCGAGAGCGTCTCAGCGCTCATACCGAGGGCGCCTTGGCGTTCTTACCGAGAGCGTTTTTGGGGTGTTGTGTGCGTACTCCAGCCCCCTCGGGAGGGGGCTCCACGGGGTGCGTAGCGAGAGCAGGAGACCGGGTGTATATCAGCTAGTTGTGAGCAGGATGGAGTAGCGTGGGGGGG
>NZ_CAJPPN010000059.1 GCF_905372525.1 uncultured Porphyromonas sp. | reverse complement strand
TGTATACAACAGTGTACACGTGGGTACACAACTGTATACACACGTGTACACAAAAACGAGTACGACGGGAGTACAAAAGAGGGGATAACAAGCAGGCGGAGACGAGGACGGGACGAGGGCGGGGGAGGTAGCGGGTGGAGGGCGAGGGAGAAAACGGAAGGAGAGGAGATCCAAACAAGGCTTTATTCGTATTTTTGTGTAATTATGTCGGGCGAAGAGAGCCTTCCTTTAAGGAAAAGTAAGACTTTCTGAGCCCCAGACTACCTATTTTAGCGTTCATAGATACTACGGCATAGTCCACAGATGGCAAAGAAGACAAAAGCAATCCCCCAAGAGCCTCGGCGGGAGGAGCAGCGAGAGGATCGACAAGATACCTCCCGTGGCATCCTACTCCACCACGTACGGGTCAATAACCTCAAGAATATAGACCTAGAGATCCCCCGTGGCAAGCTCATCGTCGTGACCGGAGTCAGCGGATCGGGGAAGAGCTCTCTGGCCTTCGACACCCTCTACGCAGAGGGACAGAGACGCTATGTGGAGAGCCTCTCCTCATATGCCCGACAGTTCGTAGGACGTATGGCCAAGCCCGAGGCTGACTGGATCAGAGGCCTCCCCCCTGCGATCGCCATCGAGCAACGTGTCGTCAGCCGTAACCCTCGCTCCACGGTGGCCACCTCGACCGAGATCTACGAATACCTTCGCCTGCTCTATGCCCGTGTGGGCAAGACCATATCCCCTATATCGGGCCAAGAGGTACGCAAGCACACCGTGCAAGACGTGCTGGACTATGCGAAGAGCCTCCCCGTGGGGAGCCGTATCTACCTCATCGTCCCCCTCCACCTCCCCAAGGGGCGTAGCCTAGCAGAGCACCTAGAGATCCAGCTCCAGCAGGGCTACAGCCGACTCTGGACGAGCGAGGGGATCATCCCCATCGAAGACGCCTTGCTGTGGAAGGATGATCGGGCAGGAGAGCTCTCCCTACTCATCGATCGCCTAGCTATCAGTGAAGACCAGACGGCGATAGACCGCCTCGGGGACTCGGTAGAGACGGCCTTCTTCGAGGGCCGAGGAGAGTGTCAGCTCGCCGTCGAGGAGCAGCGGGAGGATGGAAGAGCCCCAGCCTACCTAAAGACCTTTAGCAACGTCTTCGAGGCCGACGGCAGGGTCTTCCAGGAGCCAAGTCCCGAGATGTTTAGCTTCAACAACCCTATCGGAGCCTGCCCCGAGTGCGAGGGCTTCGGCAAGGTCGTCGGGGTAGACCCTCGGCTGGTGATCCCCGACCCTACCCGCTCGGTGTACGACGACGCCGTCGCATGCTGGAGGGGCGTCGTCTCCTCGGAGTGGAAGCAGTTCTTCATCCGCTATGCCGAGCGGGCAAAGTTCCCCATTCATCGCCCCTACGAGGAGCTCACGAAGGAGCAGAAAGCCCAGCTCTGGGACGGCATACCGAGCAAGGAATATGGCCCGATCGGGATCACGCCTTACTTTGACTTCCTGAGGGGCAACCTCTACAAGATACAGAACCGTGTCCGCCTAGCCCACTTCACGGGCAAGACCATCTGCCCCACCTGCCACGGTGGACGTCTCAAGCCCGACGCTCTGTGTGTACAGGTCGGCGGGAAGAACATCGCCGAGGTGGTGGCGATGACGCTGTGGGAGGCACAGCACTTCTTCGACACACTGGAGCTCAGCCCCGCCGAGGCCTTGATCGCTAAGCGACTACTGCACGAGATACGCTCCCGCCTAGGCTTCCTCGTCGAGGTCGGGCTGGGCTACCTGACCCTAGACCGTCTCTCCAACAGCCTATCGGGCGGAGAGAGTCAGCGGGTGACCCTGGCGACCCAGCTCGGGAGTAGCCTCGTCGGGTCGCTGTACGTCCTCGATGAGCCTAGTATAGGCCTTCACCAGCGAGATACAGCTCGGCTGATCCAGGTCGTCAAGCGTCTACGAGACCTCGGCAATACCGTGGTGGTCGTAGAGCACGACGAGGAGATGATGCGTGCCGCCGACTACATCATCGACATCGGCCCAGATGCCGGACGCTATGGAGGCGAAGTCGTCTACGCCGGCGAAGCCTCGGAGATCACGAGCGATACCCCTGGCTACACGGCGGCCTATCTGACGGGACGAGAGCAGATCGCCCTCCCCACCGTGCGCCGTCCGTGGAAGGACTACCTAGAGATCGAGGGGGCGACGATGCACAACCTCAAGGACATCACCGTCCGCTTCCCCCTACACACACTCACCGTCGTCAGCGGGGTAAGTGGCTCGGGCAAGAGCACCCTGATGCACGACCTCCTCTACGAAGCCGTCCGACGTACCCTAGAGCGAGAGCCTATGGACAACCTCGAACTACGAGCCCTAAACGGAGACCTCGGGGAGATCAAGCAGATCGAGTACGTAGACCAGAACAACATCGGCCGTAGCTCCCGCTCCAACCCCGTGACCTATGTCGGTGCCTTCGACAGCATCCGAGACCTCTACGCGGGCCTCCCCCTATCGAAGCAGATGGGCTACAAGCCCTATTACTTTAGCTTCAACAAGGAGGGTGGCCGCTGTGAGACCTGCCAGGGTGCCGGGGTGATCACGATCGAGATGCAGTTCATGGCCGACCTGACCCTACCTTGCGAGGCCTGCCACGGCACACGCTTCCGCAAGGAGCTCCTCGAGGTAGAGTATTGTGGGGTCAATATCTCCCAGCTACTAGATATGAGCGTGGATGAGGCTGTCGAATTCTTTGACCAGAACAGAGAGTCCTCAGCACTCTCGGCCAAGATCATTGACCAGCTCCGCCCCCTACAACGTGTCGGCCTCGGCTACATCAAGCTCGGGCAGAACGGCTCCACGCTCTCGGGCGGAGAGAACCAGCGTGTCAAGCTCGCCTACTACCTCGGCAAGGGCAAGAAGCTCCCTACCCTCTTCATCTTCGACGAGCCCACGACGGGGCTACACTTCCATGACATCCGTACCCTCCTCGGCGCGCTACAGGCACTCGTGGAGCAAGGACACTCCGTCATCGTCGTCGAGCACAACCTAGAGGTGATCAAGAGTGCCGACTGGGTCATAGACCTCGGGCCTGAGGGAGGTGCCTCAGGTGGGTACATCGTCGCCGAGGGGACACCCGAGCAAGTCGCCTCTACCCCCAGCTCCGTCACGGGCCAATACCTTAGGGAGCTCCTATCCCCCCAAAGCAAGTAGCTCCCCTTGCCAAGACAAGGAGAGCTACCATCTGAGGGGTAGGGAGTGGCTACGAAGGGAGACACCTCTAGGGCGACAGCGTAATAGCCTAGCTATATGAAGGTTTGACGAATTTCCCTATTTTTGCAGACAAAACAAAGCAACATTCTATAAACAGACATTATGGCCACAACAGCAGATTTTCGCAATGGTATGTGCCTCGACATCGATGGGCAGTACTACTTCATCGTTGAGTTCCTCCACGTCAAGCCCGGTAAGGGTCCCGCTTTCGTTCGCTCTAAGCTCAAGAACGTCTCTACAGGACGTGTCATCGACAAGACATGGAACAGCGGTGTGAAGGTCGAAGAAGTACGCATCGAGCGTCGCCCCTATCAGTACCTCTACAAGGACGATATGGGTCTGAACTTCATGCACCCCGAGACCTTTGAGCAGATCTCCATTCCCGAGGCTGTGATCGATGGTGTACAGTTCCTCAAGGAGGGCGATACGGTCGAGGCTATGGTGCACGCCGCCTCCGAGACCGTCCTGACCTGCGAGCTACCCGCACACGTCAATCTCCGTGTGACCTACACCGAGCCCGGACTCAAGGGCGATACCGCCACCAACACCCTCAAGCCCGCTACCGTAGAGACGGGCGCCGAGGTGCGTGTGCCCCTCTTCATCAACGAGGGTGAGCTCATCACGATCGATACCCGTGACGGCTCCTACGTCGGCCGCGTGAAGGAAGCATAACGACAGCCCCGCAGAAGTCAAGCGGGGTACCAAATAGAAGGAGGATAGAAGCCCTACTACGAGACACGGGTCTAGAGCTCTATCCTCCTTCTCTTATATCTATACAGTATATCCGCAAGGGACACATAGTGGAGAACAAAAATTCAGCAGTATGAGCAAGACCATCAACATCACCCTAGTAGATAACACACCACAAGGAGTGCAAGTCCTCACCATCGCCAACCGTATCTGCCAGGCATACGTCGTCCCTCGCAAATGCCTCCCTTGGCTCACAGCACAGCCAGACGCATTGATGGGAAAATCTGTCCTCTACATACTCCTCCAATCGCTACCTAAGGGGAGCCCCCAAAAGCCTCAAGCATATATAGGACAGACTGATGACATCATGAAGCGAGCCAAAGACCATGATAGCAAAAAGGCCTTCTGGGATCGGATCATCCTCTTCTGTGCCAGCAATGATGAGATAACGAGCACCGAGGTCGAATACTTTGAGCATAAAGCCATCACAGAAGCTCTACAAATCGAGCACTACGACCTCAATGAGAACAAGCAGATACCCAAAGGAAAAAAGATTCCCACACATAGGAGGGCTCCTGCTGATGATTTCTTTGAGGACGTGAAGATGCTTCTCACGATTATTGGTTGTGATATACTTGATGAGAGCCCCGACAAGGCATGTACCTCGTTGGACACAAACACACCCACCTTCTACATCAAGGGAAAAGACGCAGATGCAGCAGGCAGATACTCCAGTGGTAAATTCACCGTACTCAAGGGAAGTGTATTCTCATGCACCGAAGCACCATCCTATACAGGCAAGGGGAAGAGGAAGCAATTCATCGGGGAGCACTGCACCGTAGTCTCTGGCCTGCTTAGGCTCAAGGAGGATTATACCTTCAATTCACCTAGCACAGCGGCTGAATATGTCCTTGGCCGTAGTACCAATGGATGGATCATGTGGAAGGACGATATTGGACAAACTCTAGACACTGTCTATCCTCGTAAATAACCCCACACAAAGGGTATCTAAGCCCCGAGGGCTCTACTCCTACGCTGAGGCGTCAGGGGTAGAGCCCTCGGCATTGATACCGATATAGATCGTGCAGGTGCCCGGGAAGATACTCCGATAGAAAGCCTCTCGGAAGCCTGCCTCCCTAAGGATCTCCACCATCTTCTCCCGCTGGGGCATCACAGCGATAGACTTCGGGAGGTAACGATAGGCATCTCGATCCTCCGACATGAAGCGCCCTATCAAGGGGATGATATGCCCAGCATAGAGCTTGTAGCCTAGATGAAGGATGGGGTTCTTAGGCTCTGACAACTCTATGATCACGAGCACCCCTGAGGGACGAAGGATACGATGAAGCTCCCTCGCTGCTGCTGGGATGTCGGTGAAGTTCCTTATCCCAAAGCCTATAGTGGCTGCGTCAAAGCTCGCATCAGCGAAGGTCGTAGCCGTAGAGTCCTGACGCTCGAAGCTAATCTTGCGCTCCAGCGTCAAGGCTTGTACCTTCTCCTGACCGATACGCATCATCTCCTCCGATATATCGATCCCCGTGACATGCTTGACCGAGGGGATGGTGTGGACGAGGTCTATAGCTAGGTCGCCCGTGCCAGTAGCCACATCGAGCACCTGCTGAGGCTGGTAGGGCTCGAGTAGGTGTAGGGCCCTTCGACGCCATGAGCGGTCTAGGCCGAGAGAGATAATACGATTGAGCCGGTCATACTGTGGAGCGATCCGATTGAACATCTTACGGATCTGATCCACCTTGGGCTCATCACTGTCCTTGTAGGGGGTGAGCATATGGGGATATCAAGGGATAATAAAGGTGAAAGCTAGCTTCCTCGCCGGAGCTTGGGGATGGGCGGGGCGAGTCGTGACCGACACGACGTACTTCCCGGGATGGAGGCTCGTGAGGGGGAGGAAGACGAGGTTGGAGTCAAAGTGTAGCACAGAGTGCTGCACCTGCTCCCCGAGCATCGTATAGATACGAATATCCGCTGAGTGATAGTAAGCCTCCGTCTCGGCTACATAGAGCCTGCGGTCGTGGTAGTAAGCTCGGACATCTGCCTGAGAAGCACCCTCTTGGCGACCCACCGATAGTGGTGCATCGGTCTCCACGAGGAGGTCTATCCAGTAGGCCTCATTGTCTCCCGACTGACTAGCGAGCCAGCTCTGCCCATCACGACGATACCAAGCAGACCAAGAAGGCGACCTCAGAGACGGACCTCGGTACATGAGCAGAGGGAGCTTCATCGCACCGCCACCCGAGTTGTGACAGGAGAGTATGTAGCGCCCTCTCGGAAGGGTAAGCGGGGTCTCCTGGGGCACGGGAAAGAAGACCTCGATAGTATCCTCACGTAGGGTACGGGGGCGATCGACGAAGTGCCCGCTGGCGTCGTCATACGCATTGAACCGTCCTAGTCGAGTGGAGGAGAAGTCGAGGATAGGGGTCGTGATCTGCCCGTCCTCAGGGAGCGGAGCGAGGCGCACACGGAGCTGGGGGAGCTGTGTCGAGGCTAGGGTATGATTAGACTTGAAGACGACGAAGGCACCGAGGACACGTACCCGTGCGTCCTGCTCTAGCCAGAAGGCATTCCCGAGCTCATGCACATCATCCTTAGGCTCATAGACATGGGTCGGTCGGTTCCCTAGCTGGCTCAGCACGTTGGGGTCGGGGTAGAGCTTGCTGAGGCGCTGTACGATACTAGGGGAGAGGGGATCGTAGCCGTCGCACACCTTCCTACTAGCATCAACCGGAGAGAGCCAAGGCTGGAGGGCAACGATATCGCCCAGTGAGGGATCACCCTTGAGCCACGTCTCCTTGAGTGCCCAGTAGGCATCGCCTCCCATGAGTTCGCAGGACGAGACTCCGCCCGTGAGGGCACCTATGACACGTCCCTCCCGATCGAAGAGGGGGGACCCTGACGAGCCCGCCGCCGTACAGCCTACTGCCCAGCTATTGACGAACCAGTGCTTGCGTGTCCAGGTGTGGATAGAGAGGCTGTAGTCCTTGATCGTAAGAGCCTCGTCACCCGCCTCAGAGTAGCGCTTGGTCGAGCCTAGGGGGTGGTGAATGCCGTAGAAGGTCGCCCGAGGTCGATCCTCTACGCTCCAGCCTGCGAAGTAGGGTTGGTATTCACGGGGTATCTTCCCCGAGCTAGGTAGCCCCGTGATCTGGAGGAGCGCCATATCGGCATCCTCGTTGTAGGCAATGAGCGTTGCACCACTGAGGCTCTGCTCCTCTGTAGCACGTATATTGCCCTGCTTCGTGGGGCTCTGGAAGTTGAAGAAGAAGACCGTCGTCGCCGCTTCGTCCCGTACTTTGTCCAGCTCTCCCTCGAGGTCAAAGAGGCGATTGACACAGTGTGCCGAGGTCAAGACATAGGGGGTACCGTCGGAGCGGGAGTTATTGATGAGCACCCCCGAACTGATAAATCGTCCACCTACCATGAGCTGTACGACACTGCGGCTCTGTCGCCACTGGTCGGGGTGAGCTAGGACGTTGGGGATGCAGGCGATCTCCTGGAGCCCTTTGCGCCCATTGTGCGTATAGTCATAGAAGGGCTCCCCTGGCTGGGCAAAGTCCGTACGCCACCCCCTGAAGCCATGGTAGAGACTAGCGATACGGAAGGGTAGCTCTCCCCGCTGAGGCACGTATCCCTGAGGGAAGTCGTACTCGACCCGTACATATTCCCCCGAGAGAGGGCGTAGCTGGAGGAGGCTATCTGGGGTATTGTTTTGGTTCGTCAAGGCACCGATCTGCTCCCCGTCTGCCCCGTAGACGAAGAGGCGAGCCCCCTCGGGCAAGGCATACCGACTGAGGCGAAGGCTCACACTACGGGCACGACTAGCGACGAGCTCAGCACGCCAGACATAGTTCCCAGCGCCATCGGTGAGGTACTCCCCGATGCTGTCTGCCCCTAGGTCGAGGGGGCGCTCTACGGCGAACTGATAGGTACGTAGCCCCTGCCCTCGGTGTACGTCCTCACGGGGGAGGTCGCCAGCCCTGAGCTCTGGTAGACGAAGAAGCCTCGGGGAGGCTGTCACGGCACGGGCCTCGTGTGCAAAGGCAGGACGAAGTACCCCCTGCTCCGAGCGAGCAGGGAGGGCAAGCGTATACTGTGCCTTCACCTCTGCCACACCCCCTAGCGAGAGGAGGACGAGGACGAGGCGACACATCACCGAGTAAGTGCTTGCTCGGAGGGGATGGATCTTCATTCTATTCATCACTAGACACAAAGATACACCATTCTCCCGCTAAACGACTCTGAAGCCTAATAGGCCAAGAGCCTCCCGATCCCCCACCTCGGGATCTAAGAGCGTGTAGGCGGAGGCCTCGCGTGGGTAGACGTATCCTCGGCGTAGCGACTCAAAGGCCTCGGGGTGCGCCCTCAGCTGTGCCGTCGTCTCCCGTGGATCGCAGGTGCGGAGCTGAGCCCGACGTACCCGCTCTGCCTCGGGATAGTCTCTCAGTCTGACCCTCGGCTCGGTAGGTCGGGGTAGAAGACTATCGTCCCAGAGCCACAGGGGCTCGTCTAGCCCTAGGGCTCCGCAGACGGCAGCCAGTGCCATCCGAGAGCCTCGCCACTTACCATCTGCCGTCCAGCCTGCGACGTGGGGGGTGGCGATGTAGGCACGGCGGGCAAGGTCGGCACTGATCTGAGGCTCACCCTCCCAGCAGTCGATGATGACCTCGCGAATCCACCCTTCGTCTAGAGCTCGTAGCAGGGGGGCACTCGGGGCGACTCCTCCGCGGCAGGCATTGATGAGGAGGGGACGTCTCTGGCAGGCACGCAGCAGAGGCTCATCCACCATCCCGGCCGTAGGATACTTCCCCTCCCTCGTTAGGGGGACGTGGAGGGTAAGGATATCACTCTCCCGGAGCACTTCCTCGAGACTAGAGAAGCCCTCGGCACCCTCCCGATCTGCTCGGGGAGGGTCGTAGAGCAGGGGACGAAGACCCAACGCACCTATGCGCTCCAGGAGTCCTCCCCCGACATGCCCGACACCGATGATCCCTATGGTCATGCCTCGGAGGTCTATCCCCCGATCCAGAGACCAAGCCGAGAGCGAGGAGAGGACATACTGCACCACTCCCCCGGCATTGCAGCCAGGGGCATTGCGCCACGTGATGCCGTGCTCGGCGCAGTAGTCGGTATCGATATGGTCGTAGCCCGCCGTAGCGGTAGCGATCATACGCACACTACTACCTGAGAGGAGGGCTTCGTCACAGCGGACGACACTGCGGATGAGGAGGGCATCTGCTCCACGGATCGTCTCGGGGCTGAAGGCTCGACTCTCTAGGTAAGTGACCTCAGCGACCTCCTCCACGAGCCCACGGAGGTAGGGCAGGGAGCTATCAAGGACTATTCGGGGCTTTTTCATCATCTATATAGACTAAGGACGGCTACACCCATCGCCTGCCCCAGGGCTGGGTGGGGCAATGGGTGTAGCCGTATCTGTACTGGTATACCCAGCCGAGACGGGGGCTTGGGGGGACCGTTGGGTGGACTAGTTGCTCTGTGCGGGGGCTTGATCCTCGGGGAGCACGATAGGACCATACTCCTGCTCGAAGCCCTGGATGTGCTGCTCCAGCATGCGGGAGAGACGCTTGACGTTGTCGGGGGTGAGGATCTGACGACCATGTACACGTGCCTGCTGTAGGCCGGGGAGCAGGCGTACGAAGTCGAGGACGAACTCGCTCTGCGAGTGTGCGACTAGTACGAGGTTGCTGTACTCGCCTCCCGCGACCTCTTCGGGGAGCTCAATGCCAAACTGTGGGGCTTCCTGTGGCTGTTCCATCTATTGCTATTTCCTTGTGTTAGGGTGAATAAAGCTATGTGCGTGGAGCTCTCTGTGAGCCCCTCGCTTGACCAAAGGTACATATTTCTCCCCTAAATTCCTATCTAGGGGTGTGCGGGCTGGGCTGCAGAGTCGGAGATAACTGCTGCAGCACCGGCCAAGGCCAGAGGCTTGCGTGTATCCTCCTTACTCTTGAGGGGGGCAAGGATGTTCGCCAGGACCTTATTCTCCTTGAGGTCTATGAACTGGGATACAGCTGTCCCATCGGCCTCCTGCCAGGTGACGAGGAAGCGACCATCGCCCAGCTCTGCGTAGGAGGGGGTCTCTTGACCTTCGCCGGTCAAGACCTTCTCTGGGGTGAAGGACTTCCAGTAGAGCGAGTCTGTCTGGTAGCGAACCTCGGCCTTCATCGTCCCGTAGTCGATGAAGAGGGTTTTGCCGAGGAGCTCTATGGGGGCGGCCTCCACGGCGGGAGGGGTGTTTGGGGTTTGGGTTGTACGTTCTCCACTGTGGCTCGTACAGCGAGCCAGCAGGAACACGCCTATAGCTAGGGCGATGAGCCCCAGAAACTTCTTTATCATCGATCCACCTTTTATATAAATTACACCATTCGCAATCTTTGTGAGGGAGAGAGATATAGCTCTCCCCCACTTCGCTTCTGCAAAGGTACAACAAAGTGCAATTCGATGTCCCCCGGCGACGGTAGAGATGGAGACAAGCCCCCTACCCAGCACACCCCGAGGGGGGCGTGCCGGGTGAGGGGCTAAGGATAAAGAAGGGACCGTATACCCAGCCCGCTACTAAGCAGAGCTATCCAATGAGGGGCAAGGGTAGAGATATAGATATAGGGCGGGGACTAGGCGATAGGGATAGGGCTGAGTGATGAGGGTAGAGTCTGAAGTGGAGAGGTGAGATACCCCGTAGCGAGTGTAAGGAGTACACTATAATAGGTGTAGGGGGGGGCGATGCTGGGAGTGCAGGCCTAGACACGACGCTGGGAAGGACGTTCGGGCTTCTTGACCTGGACACTGTCCTCGATCACCTCCTCGAGGGGGGGAGCTTGGATCTGACGCCTTAGACGAGGCTCACCGGGGTGAGCAGGCTCCTCGGCCGCTACAGCAGCAGCCCCGATCAGGACAAGGGGCATACGTGCCGAGTCTACAGCGAGCGTAGAGTCAATGACACTGATACTAGCCAGTACCTTGTGCTCCCGAAGGTCCACAATCTGGGTAACAGTCGTCCCATCGGCTTGCTGCCAGGTGACGAAGAACCGCCCATCACCAAAGGTCTCGTACGAGGGGACTTCGCGCCCCCAGCTCGCCGTCTGCCCCTCGGAGTTGAGCTTGCGCCAGTAGAGCGAATCCGTCTGGTAACGTACTTCGCTGAGCATAGAGCCGTAGTCGATGACAAGCGTCTTGCCGATGAGGACGGCGGGGAGCTCCTTGACCTTGGCTGTCGCAGCTGCTTGGGGCGAGGAGGCGGTCTGCTCCTGCCCATTGCCCGTCTGCTGGCAGCTCACGAAGAGAAGGACGAGGAGCGTGTGTGTGAGGAAAACAAGTTTGTTCATTGGAGTGTGTCCTCTAAAGATTTGATATATAACGATACCGCAAAGGTAGCAAATAAAGTCGCTTCTTAGCCCACACCCCTCCGAAGGGGGAGGGCTGACGCGTGTGGTCATACCCTAGGTTATTTCTGCTGATGAGGATAGTAGGTGGGGATAGTCGCTCCCTAACCTACCCTTTCAAAGAGGGTGCCGGAGCATGTAATCGCTCACCCTAGCCCACCCCTTCCGACGAGGGGGGGTGGGGCACGTGGTCGCTCCCTAGCCCACCCTTTCAAAGAGAGTGCTGGAGCATATAGTCGCTCCCTAGACTACCCCCTCTGACGAGAAGGCTGAGGTAGGAGGTCTCTAGTACCCGAGAGCACAGTACCCGAGGGGGATAGCCCAGAGATAGTAGTATCCGTTCCCCAGGCATAGACCTACCATACATATACCTACTACCTAAGAGGGAAAAGTATACACGCGTGTATACTACAGTGTACCCACGTGTACACTTTTGTGTACACGTGGGTACACACCCCCGCTCTAAGTATCATCCCAGTAAGGCTCTCTTCGGTAGGTGGAGCTTGGTATAAAGGGAGAGAGAAGGAGGTGGTGAGAGGATACGGATGGGGAAGAGGCTAGATAAGAGCAGGGGGAGAGAGGGCGGGAAGTGGAGGGGTGTTGCGGATGCTGGGGAGCGAAGGGAGGGTGTGGATGGAGCGGAAAGAGGCTAGATAAGAGCAGGGGGAGAGGGAGC
>NZ_CAJPPN010000058.1 GCF_905372525.1 uncultured Porphyromonas sp. | reverse complement strand
CTGCAAAGGTAGTGCATTTCTCCCCATAGTTCCAAATCACAACGCAAATTCCCTCTATCCTCGCACGCGGGTACATTATTTATAGAGGTGCGAGGGTGACGCTGGGCGAAGCCCTCCGAAAGCCCCGAGTAAAGCCCTCCGACAAGGATAAAACAAGCCCATTTATCACACTGAGGAGAGCCCCTAGACGAAGTAGTAATGATCGCCTCTGTGTACACGCGTGTATACAACAGTGTACACGTGGGTACACAACTGTATACACACGTGTACACAAAACAGGATACGCTGAGAGCTCAAAAGCTGTACCTTTGAGGACGTGGAGTGCCCCCCGAGGGTATCCCACACCCTGTATTTATATTATTCACCATTATACTCTTCACTATCATGACCACAGAAGAATACCAGAGGCTAGACCTCGGCTACATCCATTGCGCAGGCGGAGACTGCACCCTCAGAGCACAGTGTGCCCGCCACCATGCCTACGAGCGAGCCCAAGAGAACGAACGGGCGCACTACACTACAGCCAATCTCGGAGCGATACGCCGTCAGGGCTCTTGTTCGCTCTACGAGGAGGGGCGTCGCCAGCGCTTGGCTTGGGGTATATCCCGCCTCTACGATGAACTTCGAGCTCCCGATGCCCGCTGGATAAGGCAGGTACTCCAGAGCTACCTCGGCCGAGGGGTCTACTACCACGTCCGCCAGCTAAGGCGTGCCCTCACACCCGAGGAGCAGGAGTACATCCGTGGACTCTTCGACGAGCGGGGCTATACCGACCTTCCCCTTGCCTTCGACCGCTACGAAGAGGTCTACACCAGCCTCACCCGCATCACCGACCGCAGGAGGCGAAGGCATTAACCCGTCCCCCCAAGGACGAGCCCGACGGCAGGGAATAATTAGGAGGCAACGGCTATTATCTATACCTTTGTCCTCGGAGCGAGGCAGTAGCGTCTGCACGTGTGCTCCATCTTCAGTACTAACATAGCGTTTGCTATTTATTCGGTAAGCACCTTCGAACCTCGAAAATTCTATAGACGCAATACTCGAATAAGTCGTGAACGCCTGCGCATAGCGTGGGCGTGACTTATCTCTTGTATTGCAGGTAGTTTCGAGGACCTGAAGGTGCAGAGAGGAGTGCGCCTGCGCTTCTTTTTGTACCTAGGTCTTTGATCTACCTGCACCGAGAGATAGCCAGCGCCTAATCACGCTATGCGCTTATGGCAAACAAGCAACTCACTGGGGCTAAGAAAGCCAAGAAAGATGAGTTCTATACGCAGCTTGTAGACATAGAGGCTGAGCTCAAGCACTATCGGGAGCACTTCAAGGGTAAGACAGTCCTCTGCAACTGCGACGATCCTCGGATGAGTAATTTCTTCTATTACTTCGTCCTGAACTTCCACGATCTGGGTCTCAAGAAGCTCATCACCACCTGCTACAAGAATCAAGATCCTAGCCTCTTCTCTGAGAGCACCTCTGAGCAGGCCGTCTACCTCGTGTATAAGGGAGAGGACATCGGGACACCTCCCGACCCTACCACAGCTGGGCTCGTATGCCCTTTACAGGGAGATGGTGACTTCCGCAGTGAAGAGTGCATAACCTTCCTTGAGGAGGCAGATATCGTGGTCACCAATCCCCCTTTTTCTCTCTTCCGAGAATATGTTGCTCTGCTAATCAAATATGATAAGAAGTTCATCATTATAGGACACCAAAACGGTATTACCTACAAGGAGGTATTCCCCCTTATTCTTCAAAATAAGATATGGTTAGGCTATGGTTTTCGGGGTAACGCAGGTTTCTTCATCAACCATGCATATGAGGACTATGCTAGCGCATCTTCACACAAAGAGGGGATGATTCGAGTTTCGGGGGTAACATGGTATACGAACCTAGATATACAGAAGCGACACGAGGAGCTCACCCTCTACAAGAAGTATAGCCCTGAGGAGTATCCCCACTACGACAACTATGATGCCATCAACGTGGATAAGACCACAGATATTCCCTGTGACTACGATGGGGTAATGGGCGTACCTATTACTTACCTCGATAAGCATAACCCTGACCAGTTCGAGATTCTTGATGCAAACGACTTCATTATCAAAGACCAAGCACCCAAGAAGCCACATGGACTGATAAAAGATAAAGATGGAAGTGTAAAGGGACGAATCGTATATGCCCGCATTCTCATCCGTAAACGCAAATAATCATCATACCTATGACCATTCAACTCGTACACATTAAAGTCCGAGACCTATTCAATGGGTATCAGGACAATGGGCTCGACGGTGTCGTCGCCTATGGAGGCAAGCTGGATGTACGTCCCGCCTACCAGCGTGAGTTCGTCTACAAGCCCGAACAGCAACAGGCCGTCATCGACACGGTAAGCAAGGGCTATCCACTGAACGTCATGTACTGGGCAGACCAAGGAGATGGGCACTATGAGCTCATCGATGGACAGCAGAGGACGCTATCCATCTGCACCTTCCTCAACAATGACTTTTCCTGCAAGGAGCTCTTTGGCTTTTCACGTCCACTGCAGTTCGGATCACTCCCCTCAAACCTACAGGCCAAGCTCCTCGACTATGAGCTCACCGTCTATATATGCGATGGGACAGAGAGCGAGAAGCTCGAGTGGTTCAAGACCATCAATATCGCAGGCGAGGAGCTTACCAATCAAGAGCTACGCAATGCGGTCTATAAAGGATCCTGGGTATCAGATGCCAAGCGCTACTTCAGCAAGACGGGCTGTGCCGCTTACGGGCTCGGGAGCAAGTACCTCAAGGGGACAGCTATCCGCCAGGACTACCTAGAGAGCGTGATCTACTGGTATGGAGACCAAGCAATGCCAAAGCTGGACATAGAGGAGTGCATGATGAAGCACCAGCACAAGCCCAATGCACAAGACCTCTGGGACTACTTCCAGCGGGTCATCGAATGGGTAGAGACGCTTTTCCCTACTTATCGGAAGGAGATGAAAGGCCTTCCCTGGGGGATTTACTACAACAGATACCACAAGAACTCCTACACCCCCATAGCTCTCGAGCAGGAGATCGCCACCCTGATGGCAGACGAAGATGTGACCAAGAAGAGCGGTATCTATAAGTACGTCCTAGAGAAGGCGATCGGGAACGACGACCCGAGTGTGCTCGGCATCCGAGCCTTCGGCGACAGCCAGAAGCGCACCATCTACGAGCAGCAGGGCGGGGTATGCCCCCACTGCGGGAAGAAGTTCGACTACGAGGAGATGGAGGGCGACCACATCACCCCTTGGAGCAAGGGAGGCAAGACCGAGCTAGCGAACCTACAGATGCTCTGCCAAGCCTGCAACCGCCGTAAGAGCAGTAAGTAGGCAACGATAACGGGCACACTCGCCTACCCCCCTGCACTTGGGGCAGGAGTAGCCCCCTAAATAAATAGCCAAGAGCGAGGGATTTACTTCTTCGCTCTTGGCTATTTATTTGCCCGCTTATCCGCTCCTAGGATAAAGGGTTTAGGGTATATGAGGATGGGGAAGTCGCTAGAGGTACTCTGGGAGGAGGTAGGGCTGCATCAGAGCTCGATAGGCAGGAGTTGAAGCCCCGTCCTTCCCGAGGAGCGTTAGATGCTCTGTGTGAGTAGGGACATAGTCCACCCCTACCCTTAGCCGACACCATAGGGTCAGCACCCGCACGAGTCGCCCCGGCACCGAATAGACATACACCAGCTCCGCTAGGCGAAGGAGCGACTCGACAGCACACTGCCTTAGGCTGGGGAGGGAAGAGGCTGGGGTAACGAGCGCTAGTGCCCCATGAGGGGTCAAGAGGCTCGGGGCGTAGGCTAGGAGTGTCTCGGGGGATAGCCCTTCGGCCTCGGAGTGACGAGCTAGACGACGTGCCCGATCAGTGGAGACCACCTCCTCGGGGTAAAAGGGAGGATTGGAGATGATTAGATCAAAGGGTGCAAAGGTGGAGCTACCCGCCAGCTCTCGAGCACGATCGAGGAAGGAGGCTTGGCGTAGCGTGAGACGAGTGGCGAAGGGTGAGGAGAGAAAGTTGGCCTGAGCCTCCCGAGCTGCAGACTCCTCCAGTTCCCAAGCCTCGATAAGTGCCTCGGGGTGTCGCTGAGCCTGCAGTAGGGCTAGAATACCCGTTCCCGTCCCGACATCCAGCACTCGCCTTAGCGGTCTCTGTGTATAGCGGAAGGGCCACGCCCCTAGGACTAGGGCATCCGTCCCGACCCTCTGTGCGGCCTGGTCATGCTGGATAGAGAATGCCTTGAGATGAAACATCGTGTCTACTAAGTCTTATCCAACTGAGGGGCGAAGGAACTCAAGAGAACTACTGTCCATTCGGAGCGAGGATCTGCTCGGGATGGCGTATGCGCCAGGGCTGGGGATAGAGGTTGTTGGATCTATTGCCTAGGTGCTTGACGAAGCCTAGGGCTAAGCCCCGATAGCGAACGAGGACAAAGCCCCTCGGTGTCCCCTCAGGTAAGGTGATCGCCTCACGAGCGAGGTAACGGATCGCCTCGGGATGGGTTAGCTCTACGGCTGGGAAAGCCTCGGGATCAAGCAACTCACTTAGAGCGAGGGCAGGCAAGGGAAGGAAGTCCCGACCCTTAGCCTCAGCGACCTGCACCCCCGAGGAGAGGATGGGCACACGCAGGGCACGTAGAGCATCGGTCAGAGCAGCGACCCGCTGAGGCAGGGCAACGAAGAGCCCCTCTGTGGGAGACTGCCAGTGGAGCGAGGGCAATGCCTCGGGACGAAGCCAAGCCTTGACAGCTTCGGGTATCTTGGTAGTCGTTGGCTTACCCTTGCCCTTTGCTGCTGGACGAGGAGTGGCATGTCCTTCGCCCTGTGAGGGCTTACGAACAAGTGCGAGGAAGAGCCCTTCGCCACGTAGACGGTGGGGCATCATCCGATAGCACGGATAGGAGCAGAGAGGGGAAGGGGTGACGATGGAGGGGAGCTCGGGTAGAGGAAGAGGCATGGCGCCTAGCTCCTCGACGAGGTAGCGTAGCTGGCTCTCGTCTTCCTGCTCACTATAGGTACAGGTACTATAGACCATGAGCCCGCCAGGACGAAGGGCAGGCCAGATATCCTCTAGGATACCCCGCTGACGCTCGGCACACTGCTGGACGAGGTCGGGAGACCACTGCTGACGAGCCTCCTCATCCTTGCGAAACATCCCTTCGCCCGAGCAAGGAGCATCGACGAGGATTAGGTCAAAGGCCTCCCGTAGCTGCCCAAGCATCTGAGGCTCTGCAGAGGTCACAATCGAAGAGGCACTCCCCCACTTCTGGATATTCTCCGTGAGTATCTGTGCCCGAGCCCGCATGATCTCATTGCTCACGAGTGCACTTCCCCGAGGGAGCAGATCCAGTAGGAGCGTACTCTTCCCCCCTGGCGCAGCGCAGAGATCGAGGGCATCGATCGGTTCGCCACCTAGGAGTGGGGCGATACAGCTCAGGAGCATCGACGAGGCTTCCTGCACGTAGTAGCCCCCAGCATGCCAGAGAGGATCAGCCGTGAAAGAGGGACGCTCCGATAGATAGAAGCCCAGGCCCCCCGACCAAGGCACAGCATCCTCTAGGACGAAGGGTAGGCTCTCCCGACAGGGCTTAGTACGACTAAGGCGCACAGAGACCGAGGGAGGAGTATCAAGCGTGTCAAGTAGACGATCCGCCTCCTCCGGCAGGAGCGAGCGGATCATCTGACAGAAGGCAGGATGCAGGGGCTGTCGTGTGGACATCTTAGCGAGCTATCGTATGAGCGGGACTATCTCCCGAGGAGGAAGATCGTGGGTACCTTATGGATATTGGGGATATTGCCCCGCCAAGCAGATATCTTCTTCGTCTGGAGGAGTGCGTCTGGAGAGGTCAGGGCAGAGGCGATACAGAGGAGGGTATCGGAGGAACAGACCTTGGCGATCTGCTCGACGAGCTGGACGTTGCGGTAGGGTGTCTCGATGAAGATCTGCGTCTCACCGAGCGTGCGTATACGCTGCTCCATAGCTCGGAGTGCATGCTGACGCTCGCCTTCGTCTATCGGCAGGTAACCACAGAAGGCAAAGCGCTGCCCATTGAAGCCCGACCCCATGAGCGCCATGAGGATAGAGCTCGGCCCCACGAGGGGAGCGACCGGTATCCCCCGACGCTGAGCCAGTGCTACCACGTCTGCGCCAGGATCAGCCACAGCAGGACAGCCCGCCTCGGAGATTACGCCCATAGGTTCGCCCGAGAGAGCTGGGGCGAGGTAGGTGCTGAGGACACTTGGGTCAGTATGCTTATTGAGCTCGTAGAAGGCCAGGGCGTCGATGTCCATTGACCGATCTACCGCCCTTAGGAAGCGACGGGCAGAACGCACATTCTCCACGATGAAGTGGCGAAT
Organism: uncultured Porphyromonas sp.; assembly: GCF_905372525.1. Taxonomy (GTDB): domain Bacteria; phylum Bacteroidota; class Bacteroidia; order Bacteroidales; family Porphyromonadaceae; genus Porphyromonas. The sequence goes on along the minus strand of NZ_CAJPPN010000058.1, from coordinate 6,292 downwards.
AGGGCGGATGACAGAGGCATTATATTCGGGTAGGCAGGTAGCGTGCTCGACCTCCGCTAGAGGGACGGGGATGAGATAGAGCGTGCCGAGAGTCTGTGACATAGGGGTAGGGATGGGAGGAGAGATCATTGAACTGAGCCCCCAGAGCGCAGGCGATGGGCCAGTAGCACCGTCTGCTCCAGATAGGGGAGTTCCGCATGTAGATAGCTGGTGAAGGGCTCTTCGTAGAGGCGAGAGGTGACATGGTCGATCGGCCACCACTTCCCCTTGATCGGGAGGCAGTCGATCAGCAGGAGGCTGGGATCCTCGATCTCCACGGAGAAGAGGTATATGCTCAGAGGTTGTCCCCCGATGGTCTCGTGGTAATGCAGTAGGAAGCGAGGACGAGCACGGCGAATACCACAGAAGCGCAGGTCAATCAGTTCCTGTGCCACCTGCTCAGGCTGACAGCCCTCGGTAAGCCAAGCGATGAAGGGGGTATCGTAGCCCTCGGCCTGCGGTAGACGCTTACCCGAGTTCTGCTCTAGGTAGATCATTCGCTCCGTAGTAGCGATGAGACGGACGACGGGCAGACGCCCCTCCGTACTCACAGGTGTCGTCATCGGGACACGGCCGATGGTCTGCTGACGGTCATTCATCACGGGGATCCACACCTCCCGATGCAGACGCTTATTGACCCAGATGAGATGCAGGGTCTCCAGCAGGTACACTCCCCAAGCAAAGACAGCGATGAGGATAGAGGACACATAGCGGACATGAGACCAGTGTACGGGGCAGAGGCCTATATTGAGGAGGATAAAGAGCAGAGCAAGCAGGGAGAAGAGGACGAGGATACGCTCGAAGCGAAGACGCTCAGCCCTCAGGATACGTCCACGGACACACGTACACTGCTCTGTTGGGTTGGCTGGACGGGTAGCCCTCCGGTAGAGGAGGATAGCTAAGGCACTGATGAGGTAGCTCATGAGTAGGAGCGCCTGATGCCACAGAGCATGGGGGTAGAGCGCGCAGGAGACTAGGAGCAAGCCCCCCCAGACCAAAAGCACAAAAAGCGAACGCCCCACGACGGAGCGGTTCGTAGGCAACCACCCGAGCACCCACACCCCTACGATGCAGAGTGCCAACACCACAGCGACGATGCCCCAGGCCAGCGAAGGCGGGCACACCAGGCTCAGGGTCAGCCCGAGCGGGAAGGTGAAGAGCTCTGTGGGCAAAGGCAGACGCACGGCTCTCAGACGACGGCGAATCTGCTGTAGAGGGGTAAACTTCTTGCTCATGCACCCTTACAACACAATGCCTTAGGGCTAGGTTCACCCACTCCCCTTAGCCTCAGCCCATACTTAGGGCTCTGTATCCCCCTCATCAGAGTATACCGAGCGGGAACGAACGAGGACGGTGAAGACCCGCTAAACGAAGGCGGGGGAGCCCAGTGCCACACGAACGGCACTGGACTCCCCCGCTCCTAGGCTAGGTGATGAGGACTAGAGGCGAACGACGACATCACAGGCCGCCGCTACCTCGGGGTGATGAGTGATGAAGAGGATGAGTCGGTCACGAGCCTGCTCCCGAAGATAGGAGAGGAACTGCCGCTCGGTGTCTTGGTCTAGGGCGGAGGTGGCCTCGTCCAGCAGCAGGATCTTGCCCGGACGAAGGAGTGCTCGAGCAATAGCAATGCGCTGAGACTGTCCCTCGGAGAGCCCTACCCCTCGCTCCCCAATGAGAGTATCGAGCCCCAGCGGGAGGTCAAAGACGAAGTCTGCGACTGCGAGGCGAAGGACCTCACGGAGGCGATCATCCGAGGCACGTTCGTCGCCCAAGAGGAGGTTCTCACGGATCGTACCGCTGAAGAGCGAGCCTCCCTGAGGGACATAGACAAAGTTGCCCCTAGTCTCCTCCCCTACCCGATAGGAGGACGAGCCCTCTGAGAGGCGGATCGTCCCCTCAGTAGGCGTGATGAGCCCGAGTAGTAGCCGGAGCAGTGTGGTCTTGCCTGCCCCCGTACGCCCCATCAGAGCGACCATCTGCCCAGTACGTGCCGTGAAGCTAAAGTCCTCATAGACCCAATGCTCCCCGTCACTATAGCGGAAGCTCATATCCCGTACCTCTAGGGAGAGCTGCCCCGAGAGTAGGATACGTCGCCCCGTGTGCTCAGTCTTGAACTCTAGGAGGTTCACGAGACGGTCCAGCGAGGACTTGGAGGAGATCAGTAGGGGGAGATTAGAGATCAGCGAGGTCAAGGGCGACTGAATACGAGCGACCAGCTGTAGGAAGGAGGTCATCAGCCCAAAGGTAATCGCTCCAGCATAGAGCTCCCGTGCACTCCAGAGGAAGGCCACGATATAGCCACCCGAGAAGGCAGCCTGCATGATTAGGTTGGCAAAGACCGAGACGAAGGTCTGCCTCTTGAGGGAGCGAAGGTAGAGGTTATGGAGGAAGCTAAGGTTATCGATGGCCGTACCCTGACGCTCGAAGGTACGTATGACGGTCTGGTTCAGCAGACTCTCCTGTACGTGTGCTGTGATCTCACTCTCATGCTGCTTCATCTCGTCCGTGTAGCGACGCATACGCTTGTAGTAGAATTTCGCAAAGACTGCCAAGAAGGGCATCCCCACACCGAGGATGAGGGCCAGCGTCGGGCTGAAGTAATAGAGGAGACTGAGGGCCCCGAGCAGCTGCACAAGGGCAATGATGCTCGTGGGGAACACCACGACGAAGAAGGAGACAACACTCTCTGTGTCCTTGAGCATACGTACGACCATATCCCCACTATGCATCTTGCCTAGGCTTGCCCAGCGGGTATAGAGGAGGTGGGAGAAGACCTTGGCCTGCACCGCATTGCTCATGTGAGCGGCCGTATAGCCCGAGAGGCGTACGGAGCCTATCCGGCAGAGGACTTGTATAGCTAGGGTGATGACGAGGGCCGCGGCAAAGGCATGGATAGAGCCCCCTCGCTGGTGCGAGGCGATGTCAATGACACACTTGGAGAGCCAGATGAAGAAGAGGTTGGTCACCACTGTCCCCAGCCCAAGCAGGAGGATCAGCAGGATACTCCACTTATGCCCACGGAGGATGAAACGGACGAGGTCAAGCATCTCTAAAGCTTACGCAGACGGAGCATCAGATGGCCGATGATCGAGCCCCAGATAATACGGGAGGCATGGGTGGGAGCGATGGCGTGTAGGCGATGGGAGCGACGCGCCTTGAAGAGTAGCTTCCTCAGGTCAGTGAGCAGACGGCTACGTGCTCGGTCGGGGCGCTGACTAAAGCCAAAGTTGCCACTATGCAACACGTCCCGAATGATCTGGTCAGAGTAGGGATCCCGAGCCTGTAACCTAGGGAAGGGGAAGACCTCTGGAGAGACCTCTAGGTAAAGCTCCGCAGCCTGTGCGAAGAGCTGCATAGGATAGAGAATATCGAGGGCACGTGCTATACGCTCGATCTCTCGGGCATCCACCTCCTCCCTCAGACGGGTCATCAGTAGGATCCAGTCGGAATACTGACGAAAGCCTACCCCCCAATGGAGCCAATGGAAGAACATGTGGATGAAGGTATAGACGATATTGAGCTCGTGAGGTAGCGTCAGGAAGGTATTCCCCTCATAGCTAATCGGGACAAAGGTACCCTGCTCAGCAGCCTCCTGGACGAGGTGGTCGAAGAAGTCGTTGTACCTCTTGTAGTCAAAGAAGACCGCTCGTGCATGGTTCTCCACGATCGTCCGCTCGTAGGAGAAGGCAGTGTGCCCATAGCGCACCTCGGAGTCATCGTGTAGGTAGTAGCCCTTAGCCGTAAGCAAGGCATTGGCTCGCTCGTAGTCCCCAGGGCGATAGAAGAGGGTATCGAGGTCACCCCCTGTACGCAGCGAGGGGTCGGGATAGAAGAGGGCTAGCCCTAGCCCCTTGAGCAGGACAAAGGGCAGGTCATGGGTTCGATAGAGGTCAGAGAGGCGTCCTAGTGCCTTGGATAGGTACTTATTACCACGTCGTGTCAGCTCGATCTCTGAGAAGATGGTCAGACGTAGCGTACGGTCGGGAAGAGCCTCCTTGGGTAGGAGGAGTACCCGATCGCCTACAAAGGCAGAGACGGCATGAGCGATCATCAAGCGGTGGATACGCTCCCACGTCCCCGAGGCGAGACCGATAAAGGTCTCTGCCTGGGGGGGACGCCGGTGTAGAGCCGCCGTGAGGAGCTCTAGGAAGAGCTGCTCATGGTGGGACAGGGTGTCGTGTGCGGTACTCAACCTATTACCTTGGCCTCTTGGAGCATCCGGATCAGGCTCTCCACATCAGCGGTAGCCTGCTCCCTGCTTACTTCGTACCGCTCCGTAAGTAGATCGACCCAGTCCTCGGACGTGAAATCCTCGTCCCGGACGCTCTCGATGAGGTAGGCAGCACTATCGTTGAGGCTCACAGCCTGAGTATAGTCTAGGCTATCCTCCGTGCCTACGATCATGATGTACTCATCAGCTATCTTACGCAGCGAGATCTGGTCTTTTATTCTCATACTCTATTTGTCTTTAATCTACTTCATCGTCTTTACTATCACATGCGGATCTCTTAGTCCCAGTCCTCGTCCCAGTCGAAGAGCTCCATGCCCTCGGGCAGATCCTCGGCGAACTGGTCTAGGTCACGGCGATCCTTCTTCGTCGGGCGTCCCAGTCCCTTTGCTCGGTCTACGAAGCCAGAGACACGCTGTAGCTCTAGGAGCTCGTATTGCGCTTGTGGGGTGACGTTCTCCATGAACTCGGCGACCCGCTTTGCTCCGACCCTAGAGGCCAGGAGCTGGAGGACGCGGAAGGAGTATTCGATAGGAGGCTTGCGGACGGTGATGACCTCTCCTACACGGATGGTACGTGAGGGTTTGATGGTCACTCCGCCGATGGATACTCGACCCTTCTTGCAGGCTTCGGTTGCGATCGAACGAGTTTTGAAGACACGTACTGCCCAAAGCCACTTATCTACTCGAACCTCCTCCATCAACTTATTTTTATATCCGATTTATAGTGCAAATGTACATAATTATTAACTAAGATACACCGACCGGGCTCATTAGTCTATCCCCTATCTTCGAGTGGGAGGGAGTGCATCCAGAGTAGCCTGGGAGAGGGAGTGACATGCTCAAGGGGGCTCGGGGGGATCAAAGGCGATAGTTGAAGCCAAAGCTGAGGAGCTCGTTGTACTGTAGGTACTTGTTCCACGTCTTGGCTGGGCGGACGGCATCGTCGAAGCGGAGGTTGAGATTGAGCCGTGTAGAGAAGTATCGGGTCAGAGCCATATCGAGGGTATTCTCCCACTCCAGCTCGGTAGCCTGATAAGAGGTATTGAAGTAGAGGCGAGAGCTCCAGGTCATGTAGAGGTTGAGCTTCCACTCCCAGTTGGCACGGATCGTCGAGCCGAAGCGCTGGTACCAGGTCTTGTCGGGGGAGAGGCTGTGACGCCCGAGGTCGATATTACGATTGCTCGTCCCTCGGTAGGTATAGGAGAGCGGAGCGACGTTCACCGAGAGGTGGAAGAGGCGTCCGTAGACCTTCGTAGACTTCTTGGTAAGGTCATACTTGAGACCGAGACCGACGTTCACGGTGAAGGGAGCGAAGAAGTCCGACTGTAGGCTAGTCTTATTCTCCTGATAGGAGTGGAAGATCTGTGTGCGAAGCTCCCCGTCTAGAGTGTAGTAGATCTTGTGGAAGGCTCGGATACCATAGTTACTACGTAGGCGTAGCAGGTCATCGGCGATGCGGTAGCGATGTACGAGGTCTTTGTCGGCATTGTAGACGCTCAGCTTGCTCTCTAGCTCATTCTTCCACAGCACACGATCCTTGATATAGCTTAGGGATAGGTAGTTCCTCATGTAGAGATTGAGGTTAGAGGCGCCTCCCTTATACCAGTTGTCCGACACGCGGTTCTGGGAGAACTGTATGGTACTCTCTAGTCCTGGCACCCAGCTACGCTCACGGAGCTCTGCGTAGTCCCTCTTCTCTGGCAGGTAGATCGGGGCGGGTTTCGTGTCCTGGACATAGTTCTCTAGGGCTCGCTCTACCGACTCCCCACTAGGGGTAGCTAGGGCGAGGCTCTGAGTGGGCTGGTTGCCCTCTGTGGAGAAGTACCCAGGATAGAGCCTTACCGAGGAAGCCACGAACTGCCCGAGCAGAGATAGGGCAGCCTCCCGACGATACTCCTCACCTCTAGGCTGAGGTTGCTCCCGCAGACTACCTAGACGCTCTGGCGAGACCTCGATGGACAGACGAGGGCGCACCATCAGGGTCTTGGGTGGGGTCGGCCAGGGGCGGGGCATCAGGAGT
>NZ_CAJPPN010000057.1 GCF_905372525.1 uncultured Porphyromonas sp. | reverse complement strand
GGGCAATAGATGTAGTCCCCACGCTCAGCGAGTAGGGTGAGCAGGGGTGCTAGGTCGTGGCGCATCTGTCGTACTTCGCTCGTCGGAGTGTAGCGCAGAGGTAGGGGGATACGTAGCGCCTCCTCGTGCCCAGGATTGAAGACCCAGAGACGAGGACGGGGAGCGAGTGGGGCGGAGGAGACAGCCTCCGTGGAATCGGTGAGCATGGGAGTGCTGGGCGGGGATAGAGACATGAGTCCCAGACGAAGAGATGGGTGAGAGGAATAGGGCTTCCCTCCCACCCATCTAATCATCTGGGCAGCTGATATGTTTGCGCCTCCCTACCCTAACCCGATCGAGAGAGAGGAGCTAGAAGGTAAGAGCAAGGGTCGAGAAGTACGTCCGTCCCGGAGAGATGCTCCCCGTGACATTGACACTCTCGGGGAGGTAGTCGAAGAGGTTATCGACCCCGAGGCTGATACGTAGCCGACTGCGCCACAGCGCCGTGACGGCGAGGCGGGAGAGGACGAAGGCCTGATGTACGACCGGAGTATAATCATCCGCATCTGCACTATACTGAGCCGTAGTGACACTGCTCGCTCCACGTAGTGTATAGCTCGCAGAGATCGTCCCATCGCCTACCCGCTTATCGTAGGAGAGGGTGGCGGTGAAGTTGTGCGGACGGGTGGAGGCGAAGGGGAGGGCGATGCCCGACTTGGTGCGTATACGATCGATGGTGTTGAGGTAGGCATAGTCGGCATTGAGGTTGAGCCCCCAGGGCATACGCCAGCGCACACTGGTCTGCACGTTCAGGAGCTTGCTCGTACCAGGGCGATTCTCGTACCGCTGATCCGTATTGGACTGCTCGACCAGGCTAATCCTATCCTGGATGATGTTGTAGGAGGCGAGGATAGTCACATTCAGCTCCCGTGTCTGATACTCGGGCGAGAGGCTGATCATACGACTGACCTCGGGACGTAGGGAGGTATTGCCCTTGATGAAGAACATCCCTAGATGATCCCAGTCCATATAGAGCTCCTTGAGCGAGGGCGAGCGGAAGCCCTCCGAATACGAAGCCCTCAGGCGAAGATCGCCTATCGAGTAGAGCGCCGAGAGGCGGGGCGAGAGCCTCCCCCCGAAGCGGGAATGGTGGTCGTAGCGGAGTCCACCGACGAGAGAGAGCTTCTCGCTCGGGCGGTACTCTGCCTGTAGGTAGCCCGAATAGAGCTCTGCACGGTAGGAGGAGCGGTAGTCCTCGAAGCGATTGCCCTGCAGAGCCTCGTGGTACCCCTCGCCCCCGACGTTGGCGAAGAGCTTGGTCACTCCCTCCTCCCCATAGTTGTACTGCAGGCGCATCGTATGGGCTGTCTGGAGGAAGACGGGGGAATAGTCTCGGGTAGGGACGAACCAGTCAGAGCGGTCGTAGAGCTCGTTGGTATAGTCCAGGCGTACGTTGTGCTGGCTATCGAAGGCATGGTACAGTCGCCCCCCGAGGGAGTGTGTCGTATAGTGGTTGCGTCGTGTGACGAGCAGCTCGTCCTGATCACGGAAGCTATAGCGAAGGTAGGCATAGACCTCACTACGGCTATCTAGTGTACGGTAGCGAAGGGTTTGCCCGAGGGTCTTGGTCTTCTGCCCTCGTGCAGAAGTGACATCCACCGAGCCGTCACGCTGGGGGATATTGATGGAATAGGGATCCTGATGCGTATAGCTGAGGGAGGTAGAGCTACTGAACTCCTGGCGGCGCACCTGCACCCCGAGGGCATAGCGGGTGACTCCCTCGGAGGAGATATCCATAGAGGCATTGGCCTGTAGGGGACGCTGTCCCTGCCGTGTGATGAAGTTCACGACCCCACCGATAGCATTGGAGCCATAGAGGGCGGAGGCCGAGCCACGGATCACTTCGATCCGCTCGATCGTGGACATATCGATGCGATTGAGATCCACGACACCATTCCCCTCGGAGGTGATCTTCTCTCCATCAACGAGGAAGAGGATATAGTCCCCCGACATACCCTGTATCGTCACTCGGTACTGTGCGCCATGCATCGTGACATTGACCCCCGGGATAGACATCTGCAGGGCATCGGCAGCCGAGCGGGGGTTGATCCGCTGGAGGTCTCGCTGCGTGATGACCTGTGTCATGATGGGGAGCTTCTTCAGCAGGCGGGGGGTCTGCGTCCCCGTCACGACGACCCCAGAGAGCGTGTAGTCATGTGCGACGGAGTCAGCTGGGCCGGGTGATGCCGTCTGCGCCCCTAGGCTAAGCGGGACGAGGAGTCCGGCGAGTAAGCCCCATATATATCGGTAGAGCATCGATGATAAGGATCGTACACCCTAGAGGGGTGTACATGAGTAGAAAGCTCAGTCACTCCCGCCCTAGATCTGGGGCGGGAGTGACTGAGCAGAGCTATATACTCTCGAGAGAGAAGCGAGCTAGTCAATAGGATAGACATACTCGAAGCGGAGCATCCCAGGTGTGGGGGTATTCCCCTTGGCGGTCTGGACGGGCTCCTGATGGGAGATGACCTTGATCTTAGCATGCTTGCCGGTAGCCGTGCGCACGATGAAGACCTTATTGGTTAGCCAGCTGGCGGGTTTATCTGTATTATGGAAGTCGAGGTTCTGTACGATAGCACCTTCGTGCAGGATAGTAGTCTTAGTCGCAGGCTTTCCTGTCTCAGGGTTAATCTTGCCTGGATCGACTACGACCTTCTTTATCGTGGAGAGGATGGGGTTGAGGGCGAGCATCTTCTGGACGGGAGCGGCTGCCTTGGGATCTCCATGCTTGAACTCTATGATCTGCGCCTGGGTCTGATTGTCTGGGGTGAACTTGTCCGCAGCGGGGATCGTCACGGCCTGCCGGATGTCCTGTACACCGACCTCGTATGCACCACCGTTCCCCTCTCCAGAGAGGCCACTATTGGTACGTAGCTCATAGCGGTGGAAGGCGATGTCCCAGCTCTTATCCTTCTTAATCGCCTCGTCATCGTACTTGGCTGTCTTGACGACCTTCCCCTGCTCGAAGGAGAAGTAGACGTACTGGTCATAGGCCGTAGCATTGACGACGACGTTCTTGACGGGGTCGGGGGTCTCCTTACCACAGGAAGTAACCCCGAGAGCGAGTGTAGCTAGGGCTACGAGGAGCATTGATTTCTTCATCTCGATATATGATTTGTAAGTGAATATCTACACCGCACTTCCCTATTGTCTCCTCATGGAGGGAAGTGTACGGCAAAGGTAGCCCACTTTACTACGCCATTCTATACCTCCAAATGGTGATATTTACGACCCTATCTACCTGAAAGTAACTAAGTAGTAATATCTACCTATCCCCTACTCTACCTATCCCCCACCAGGCATAGCTAGGGGCAATAAAGGAGCTCCCCCGACAGCCCTCATGGGGCTATCGGGGGAGCTCTATAATATGGAGACTTGTCTTAGCTAAGCCTAGTCCTCGATAGCAGCGATACCGGGGAGCTTCTTCCCTTCGATGGCTTCGAGCAGAGCCCCACCACCGGTGGAGACGTAGGAGACCTTGTCGGCATAGCCAAACTTATTGACGCAGGCGACGCTGTCCCCACCCCCGACGAGGGAGAAGGCACCAGCAGCCGTAGCCTCGGCGATAGCCTCTGCCACGGCACGTGAGCCATCGGCGAAGTTGTCCATCTCGAAGACCCCCGTAGGACCATTCCAGAGGATCGTCTTCGACCCTAGGATGACCTCGCGATAGGCACGGATGCTGTCAGGGCCGATGTCCATACCGATCCACCCGTCAGGGATATTATCGTTCTGGGCATAGGCTGTCTTGGCATCGTTGCTGAAGGCATCAGCGATCTTGGAGTCGGTCGATAGCACGAGGTTCACCCCGTTGGCCTTAGCCTTGGCGACGATCTCACGAGCTAGGTCGAGCTTGTCGTCCTCGCAGAGAGAAGCCCCGATGTGCCCACCGGCAGCCTTGGCGAAGGTATAGGTCATAGCACCCGTGAGGATGAGGTTGTCCACCTTGCCTAGGAGGTTCTCGATGATGTCGATCTTAGAGGAGACCTTCGAGCCCCCCATGATCGCTGTGAAGGGACGGCGGATGTCCTGCATCACCTTGTTCACGGCATCGACCTCCTTGCCCATGAGGTAGCCAAAGAGCTTGTGGTCTGCATCAAAGTAGGCTGCGATAAGTGCCGTGGAGGCATGTGCACGGTGTGCTGTACCGAAGGCGTCATTGACGTACACGTCAGCCAGCGCAGCGAGCTTCTTCGTGAACTCCTTTTGGCTCTCCTTGATGGCCTTCTTAGCGGCGGCCTTCTCTTCGTCCGTAGCGTCTTCGGCTAGGCCACGGGGCTTACCTTCCTCTTCGGCGTAGAAGCGGAGGTTCTCCAGCAGGAGAGCTTCCCCAGGCTTGAGGCTTGCAGCTAGCTCACGAGCTTCGTCTCCGACGCAGTCAGGGGCGAACTTGACCGGGACACCGAGGAGCTCAGAGACATGAGATAGGATATGGCGGAGGGAGTACTTATCCTCGACCTTCTTGGGGCGGCCGAGGTGGGAGCCGATGATGACTGAGCCACCATCAGCGAGGATCTTCTTCAGGGTAGGGAGTGCCGCACGGATGCGGGTATCGTCGGTAATGTGGAAGTGCTCATCGAGGGGGACGTTGAAGTCTACACGCACGAAGGCCTTCTTACCAGCGAAGTTGAACTGGTCAATTGTCATAGAGCAATCTGGATTATTAAATGTGGATTGACTAACTCGTTTATTGACTACAAAAGTAGTTTAATTATCCTTTACATGCGACTCTCCCTGAAGTCGCCTACGCTGTCCCTGAGCACTGAGTGAGCGGACAGAGTAGAGGGGATGTGTCCTACCCTAGTAGCTAGAGCCTGCCTCCCTCATTCTTACGCCCACGCTTCGTCCCCCAGAGGTCATCATACTCTGGGTCTTCGATCTCCCCCTCTGCAGATATAGAGAAGTCCACGAGGATGTATAGGCTCTGTGGGAGCTCTATGGGGGTAGCCACTAGAGGCTCGTAGGGTAGTCTGTCTGGTGTATTCATGATCCTGTCTCGTCCTTGTCCTGATGATACATATTGTATAGTGTGGCGAGGGTGCCTTAGTCGATCTCCTCCCAGTGGATGCTCTGATAGAGCTCCTGATAGTCCGTATAGTAGCCGACTCCTTTGATGCCGGGCTCCGGGGTCTTCTTCCCAGTGATACGGAAGGTCACATAGTAGACCTTATTATCTGCTCCCTTTGCCTTCTTCTCGATGGTATTCCCATACGTCCTCCCCGTTGTTTGAGCTTTGATATAGACCGTAGGCGCTTTTCCCGCCTTCCTCCGGACTTGATACTGCGTGTAGGGCGTATCGTCGTAGAAGGGGGCTCGGCGCCCTTCCCATCGAGCACCTTCGTAGGTGATCGCCCCCTGATCCTCTGCGTTGGGGAAGTAGATGAGGACTACCGACTCGTCCTCACTAGGATACCTAGGGAGCGAAGTCGTACGTGTCGGGACTGAGAGAGCCGTCCGAGAGGCGCCACCATCGAATCTAGCGATCAGATAGTCATACCCCCGATCATCCCCGAAGGAGTATCCCCCATCGGGGCGCCCCTCGTAGTGGTCGCTGTAGTCACAGACCCAGCCTTGCCCATCTCGCTCGACTCGATACTTGTTTAGACCGAAGTGCCCATCGGCGAAGGTCATCTGCAGATCCTGCGTCGCAGAGAGAGTCCCCGAGAGGAGGATACTGGCCTCGAAGGGAGGACGCTCTGCTCGGAAGTACTTGACCCGACCGTCTGCCCCGAGGTGCTCCTCCTGGGTAAGGCTCCCCTCGGGTCCCTGCTGCTTGATGATATATCTGGGGTAGTCGTTCTCGAAGCGAAGTACCATCAGGTAGCCCATCATCCGTAGTCGCATCGGCCGCTCTGCCCTGAGTCGGATACTCTTCTCACCCCCTACTCGCTCATCGGGGACGAGCCGTAGCGGATTGTCCTCACTGCGGAGCACGACGAAGCCATCGGGCAGAGGAGGAGCGGAGCCCCACCGTGGGATACGAAGTGCTCCCTTGCTCCTGAAGCGTCCCTGCTCATCGAGCCCAATGATCATAGAGAGGTAGCAGTCCTTCATCTGATCCCGTATCATCTCCCTGAGGTAGGAGGCTTGCTCGGGGTCTTGCTTCTCGTCGATAGATAGCGTCGTCCTGAGGCTTAGGCTCCGTGCCTCAGAGCCCACCCTCAGGGGACAGCGTAGGTGGATGACCTGTGTCTGCTCGCCGTCCTTCCTCCGGTAGATATAGAGGTCTGCTAGGAGCTGCCTCGGGTGAGTGCTGTCACTCTGTGCGAGGAGCTTGATGAACTTCCCATCTTCTGCCTTTGGGTCAATACGCCCCGTCGTGGAGCGGGGCTCATCCGAGGCATCGAAGTCTCCAGCGACCCGCCCGAGGGGGAGTACATCAGCGCTGAGGCTAAGGGTAGGACCCTGCCCCGTGGGCTCTCCCTCCGTAGTGATCGGGGGCTCAAGTATCTGTCTCTCTGGAGACTCCTGCCTACAAGCGTAGAGCAAAGCAATCGTCGTAAGTAGAGCCAATAAACATCTCATCATCTGTCGTACAATTATCGTGTGTATACATTCATATCGGTGTGTCTCTCTCCCTCCTCATCACGCACTCAAATATCTCTCTCCAGAGGTCACTATCCCCTAGCCAAGGTAGAGGACAAGCCTGCTCTCGGGGGTAAAGGTAACGAAAAAATCCCTCCAGCGCAGTGTACAGCAGGCATTGGATGCACTTATCGTCTCCATGGGGACATAGGCTCAGATTGCCTGAGGGTCATCTGCACCCTCTAGGCGGCTGGCAGCAAAAGTCTCACTATGCCCCCCTATGATACTCCGTAGCGCATCTCAGTGAGTCCTACTATACCCGTCCGACCCAATCCCTTCCCGTTATCCCCTCATTCCATAGCGTCTAGCTACACGCAGAGGCCTTTTGTATGCGTTTAGGGGGAGATATGTTTTCTCCCTCTTAGATTGATCGTACCAGAAGGCATATTCTCCTATCCTGCTGAGATTATCCAACACCCCTCTATCCTTCAGATATTTCTCGCTTAGATTGTCTCTCTAACTTGGGAATGAATACCAGAGGCCTTGAAATACACCATTGCTACATAGACCGTAGAGTTGATATAGCCCTGAAGGCTTCATGACTAGAGCGGCTGACACAAAACATTTGAATAGTTTTGACGATTTATACCACAGCCTTCGATACTTCAGAGGTTCTTATCTATTCACTTCACATGGCCTTACCACCGGAATAAGAGGGCGAATTGGGATGCCAGAATTTATAATAAGGAGAGGTTTTGGAGTTCTTATTGAAGGAGAATCTGAAATTTGGAAGATAATACGCGATGGTAAGCAAACTTTATATGCAGTATTCGAAGAAGGGAGATTTATAGTTCTGAAATAATGAAGATAGAAAGAAAACTAGGCAAGCGAATCTTAATAGGTGAAAAAGATTTGCGATTAGACACTCACTGCAATAATGACAATGTATGGTTTTGGTATATCTATACAAAAGAGGAGGTTGATCCAAAGTTGTTCTCAAAAGATGGAGAATGCTTTAAGTTGTTTCTTAAGATGGATCAAAAATATCCTTATGCTGCCTACGAGAGTCTCATGTATTGCATTTATTTGGGGTACAAGTATGATATTGAGAATATATGGCATGGATTATTCATACTATACCCCAACGAACGTAAAACGAGAAGATACTTAAATTTATATGACCATGATGATAGCCGAATAAGAGTTCCTTATGAGGAATTCATGGCTTCATCTCCAATTATCTGGGAAGAACGAAAGCCGATATCTGATTTTGTTTTTGATGTAGAACCTATGGTTTTTCTATTCAAAGATGGAGAATATATTGAAGAGAACCTTGTAAGCCCCTGGGCGTAACAACAGGGCTCCCGCATCAAAATCGGCTTCAGTAGTGTTCTCTTCACAAGGTTTATTTGGCATGACCTCTGGGGCCGTTGGGGGATCAAGTCTGTCCACATCGTTGGCGACCGAATGATAGCTCACTCCCACGACGAGGTACGCATCTACCAGCGGGCTGGCCGATTAACGTGTCTTGTCAAGAAACTCCGAGGGGCACTGCGTCACTTTACCCCCCCTTACCTTAGGTCGATAAAGCAACCACTATTGGTCAGCGTGCGAACCAGTAGTGGTTTGCACTACGAACAAGTAGTGGCCTGCATCTCCTCCTCTGCAAGCCCGCATCCTACCGCGCCTCTGTGCCCCCAGCATACTCCCGCCGAAAGGGCTAACTTTGATAGCGAACTCCCCCATCATCCCCCCAAAGGAAATAGCTTATTCAGAAGACAATGATAGCCTACAAAGAGATTGCCCAAATCAAGAATGTGAAGGGCGTTAACCCCGTCACGGGAGACTATTCCTACGAGGAGAATGGGCATGGCTACCTCTATATTGATGGTGTCTTGCTTGAGAAAGAGAGACCAGCAAGTCAGCTCGTCTCCGTAGGCGAATACACCTACGCTTGGTATAGCTATGGCTGCATAGAAGTCTATTCGGGGCATACCTTGCTGAAGGTATTTGAGCAGAAGGTTCGCCTACTTGATGGAGAAGCAGGTGCGTACATTGGGCATCATACTTACGATCCTAAAACCTTAGAGACGGGTGAGAATATCCTTTCAGTCCCAGACGGGCAACCTCTCTTAGCGCAAAACGTCCCTTACAGCTTGTATAAAGTGGGAGAGGAGATCATCGGCTATAGGGACTTCGAGTCTAAACTCAGTCGCTTGAATTCCTGGGGAGAAGCGCTTTGGACCTTCGACCTACCCTTGCGTGATAGTAGTAGCAATGACCCCGACAACCTTGACCACCTTGAAAAGGTGCTGGGTATAGCACAAGGCCGACTCTGGATCTGTACCCGCTGGTTCCGACTTATAGCTCTGGATCTGGAGACGGGTAAGCCTATGCGTCAGTTCTCGGGGAGAGTCTGTATTGAAGATTATTTCTCCAACTATACTATCATCGATAGTCTGAGGTGGTGCTTCTTCCGTGAAGCTGAAAAGACCATCGTATTAGTCAGCAATTGGGGAATATGCATCCTCAACGCTGCTACTGCCAGGATCATCAAGAGATATGAGTTCCCAGAAGTAGACCCCTATGGTAGAAAGGCTTTTGATACCCTCAATGCTCCACAACTATACGGAGAGTGTCTTACGTTCATAGCAGAGCGACACTACGTACTCCATGGATATCGCTGCGCTGGGATCTTTGACTTGAAGGCTCGCAAGTTCTATTGGATAGGGGATATAATCTCGAAGGAAGAGCCTATAGGTAATCACCTGCTTGCGGAGTTCCCATTGCAGATGGCAGGAGATAAGCTCTACATCAAGGATGCTGAGAGCACCCTGCATATCTACCAAAAGCAATGGAGCTTACATGCGCAGGTGCATCCGCAGAGCGAGGTGATCTCCACCGCAGCACAGTACATCACCCCAGCCGTATCTGCTACCTCACCGCCTACAGAGGGGGATAGGCCTACACCTCAATTCGTCATAAGCCTGTGCCCCAAAATACCCAGACTGCTACCGTACCTCATCGTCTTACTTCTGGGGATGCTTATCTGGCTCTTCAGACTGGATATATTCACTCCATCTCACGAACACTCCACCTTAGCAAGTAGCTTGATTATAACTCAAGACACAAAGTCTCAGGTAGTGCTTCTCAAAGAAGTCCCCTACTTCATGCGTAATAGGCAGAGGCAGATCGAAGAGATCTTTTGGAGCAACATCTCAGTCGACACGCTACGTCGCTACCCTCACTATAAGGTCTATTACTTCCTGCAGACGGAGCGCCTCGAGGATAAAGTAGGTGAGATCGGAGTGATAATGCGGGAGGATAGTACATACATTTATCACATGCAGCTCCAGAGCTTTGGCGTGGGATTCGATCGCATAGATCACATCTTCTCTTCCGTGAGCCACTACTACTCTCTCCAGGAGCTCTATGCGAACAAGTGTGAAGAACTCGGAATAAAGAGTGGACGCTAAGCCCCGCACATCTACCAGCAGGAGTAGCACCTACGACAGGGATAATACAAACGCCTACGGGCTCGGCAGCCGATGCTGCCGAGCCCGTGGGCGCTCTGGTAAGAGGGGTGAAGGGTGGGGCTACGCTTCGTCTTCGATGAACTAATCCACGAAGAGCGACGTGCCGTCCCACACCGCAACCGAATTGTACTGGAGCCAGTCGCCGAGGATGACATTTCTGGGCAATGGCTTTCAATGAGTCTCCACCAGAAGCTATATTCCGAGGTCTGATCTTCTACCAACTGACGAGCCCTGAACTTCTTCCAGACAAGCTACATCAGAGTGACCAAATCTTTGAAAGTAGAGAGCTCGTCCCAGATGATGCGTGGCGTATCAGCTATCAAGTATTAAAGGAGAAACTGCCCACACTGAAAAGCTCGTACGAATGATGTATCTACGCACTCTGTCCTCGAGCTCTCTACCTCTTCAGCGAGGGGAGCGCTAGTTTTCTACGAGCTCGTAGATCTGCTCGAATGATCGGTCACCGCCAAACAAGGACAACAGCAATGAGCGAAATAGTAATGGAGAAAGCCACAAGGACAGCAGACGGGACAACCATAAAGGAGCGTATGCAGGACATCCTGCTTGACATCTCTTGGCGTGCCTTGGCACGCCGATACTTCGGCAAGTCTTCCTCCTGGATATATCACAAGATGGACGGCATCTACAGCGGTAGCAACTCAGGCTTTACCGCCCAAGAGCAAGCTGAGCTCAAAGGTGCTCTGTATGAATTAGCTGACCGAATCAGAAGATGTGCCGACACCCTATAGGGAGGGTAAACGTTTATCTAATCACACCTAGGCAATAGCCCCTCCAAAGCCCTCGGGACTCTGGTCTCGAGGGCTTTTTTCGTCCTACCCAGTCTCCACCTTATATCCCGTAGCGTCTGGTCTCCCACTGTGCCCTCGTGTGCCTCTGGGGGGAAGGTACGGGCACGAAGTGGGGCATACCCATGAGGATAAAGGTAGGGTATAAAGACATCGAGGGCTCGGCGCATAGGTGCATGCCGAGCCCTCAAAGAAACTGTATTGCGTCCGCTACTTCGTCCGCTATCATAAGTGCCCTGACGAGAGGTCGGCCACTTACCGTATATCATAAATCTATCTGTACCCAGAGCCGGGATCGAACCGGCACGAACTTGCGTCCATTGGTGTTTGAGACCAACGCGTCTACCTATTCCGCCATCTGGGCTCGCTGTGAGACTGAGCGCAAAGATAGTACAAATTCCCGTTCCCCCCTCTCGCCGAGCACTTGGCACTGTGGCTTCAGAGGGGAAGGTAGGACGCCTCCGATAGGCTCCCCCCGGTACGGGGTACTCGTCTCCTAGCTAGTTGGGCAAGGTCGTCCGCTCATAGCGGTAGCCCAGGAAGGCTAGGCCAAGGCTGACTCCCAGCCGATAGAGCACATACAGGCTCTGCGTATAGAGGCGGAAGGCTAGCGGGCTCGACGGCTCTGCCTGCTCGTGCATCAGCGCACTATAGGTCTGCTCTGCGGCTCGACGAAGGAAGTCCGTATAGCGACGCTCCTCCTCACCACCAGCCTCTAGCCCCAAGACTTCCTGCGTGACATACTCATCGAGCTCATCCCACCCCCTAGGCTGACGTAACTGGAGATAGAGCTGCTCGCCTCCTAAGGCACCATAATGCTCCCAGTCCGCATCCCACTGCACCGCCAGAGCCATTCCCACGAAGGCAATCCACCCCAGCGATACCAGCGGATACTGCTCGAAGTCCGGGACAGCATCCCCGAGGTAGGGCTTCACGACATCGAGGTAAAGCTCTGTCAAGTCCTCCGTCTCGAGGAACTGCTTCCCGGCGAGCAAACCCTCCTCTTGCGCCAAACGCAAGAGGAGTCCCTCTAGCTCGCCCGTGTACCGTTCTAAGTATTCTTGATCCTTATTCATCTCTATTAAGCTTCATTCCCCGCAAAGGTACAGCTTTTAGTCCCGAGGGAACAGGTAGGGGGGAATGCCTAACTTATAAATTATACCGCTTCTTCAGCTCCTTAGCATACTGCTCTATCCCTGGGTAGATATAAGACTCAGTTATTCCTAGGTGTGCCAACTCCTCAAGTATCTTGGTTTTCTTCTCCTTCGGGACAACAAACTTTCTCTTAATCCATTCGGCTGGGATCTCTGCATGTACTCCCTTAGTTAAATGGGAAGCCTCTCCCTCTTCATCTACATCTTTCCCCCGCTCAACTCCGAGTCCAAATAACATGAATGCTCCCATCTGATTAGCAATTCGTTGATTACCATTCTTTGCTTTTACGAAAAATATGCTACTCAAGTCACTGGCCTGAATTATGGGGCGAAAATGTGGTTTCTCTCCTCGAATCTGGTGCAATAAAAGGTCAATGTCGAGCTGCTGATTAAAGTCTTCCAAAGACGATAGATCAGAACATAGCTCGGAAATCCGACACTTTGCAAGGTTGGCTAATACCGAGACAGTATCACTATCATAGTGCTTAACCTTACCATTAGGAACCGAAAAGAAATAAACGAGACCATCCTTCTCTCTCGCCAAAGCACCTGCCTCCGCACCAGCCTCTGCAGCAGCCTCTGCAGCAAGTGCAACTAGAAGTTCTGCAATAGCCTCATCAGCTGTTGCTCTAGAAGGCTCAAAGACAAGTTGAGTTAGGGACTCTGCGAACGACACTTCTATTGGATCTCCATTAGACTCTGTTCTGCCCTTGAGAGCCCTATAATAAGCCTCTTCAAAACGAGCCAAGATTATGGCAACATCTCTTGCAGCGGTAACAGCACCTGCGCCAGCTACAGCACCAGCTACAGCAGCAATCATAGAAATAGGCTTAACCATAGATTTAGCAGCAGACTTAGCGACAGCCATACCAAGAGCCTTTTGTGTAGCAGGGGCATCCATTATTGTCATAGCAAGCACTTTAGCGATATCAATAGAATCCGCTCTAGGCTCATACTCCGAGAGCATTCTTGCTTTTTCTCTTATTGTTGTAAAAGCCTCTATAACAACCTTAGGCTCAGACTTAGCAATAGAATCAGCAGCTTCTTCAATACCAACAAGAACCTCAAGGCCCTCCTCAGATCCAGCCCAAACTCCAGCTGACACATCATTATCTACTTGCTCACAGGCAAAGTACAAAGCTACAAGTGGATTTGCCGTGACATCTAACAGACGAGTAGGAAGGCCATAGTGCTGCATCTGAACCAAATGGTCTAAAGTAGACTGGCATCCTAAGAAGCTCTGAGGCTCATGTGCCACCATATCTCGGAACAATAAATGCTCTTTCTCCACCCCATTCGGTGTCCTAAAGATGGATGGAAGTAACTCCCAATCCCTATCTGCATGCCCTCGGTAGAAGATCTGTGTGCCTTCTTCTTTATCAAGCTGGACAATCTTCTGAATAAACTCGGCGACAGAATTTATCCGTATCTCTTTCTCCTGTGTAGAAGAATTAGGCTCAATATCGTGACTCATCTTGATGGGATTATGTTGTGGCGGGATTCCTTTATATTTGGCTTTCTATGAAAATAAGGGCGGTAGTAGCTGTGCTACTACCGCCCTATGGGAGAGATAAGATTGATATGACAGCAGAAGCGAGTAGCATTCGCTCGAGGGATAAA
>NZ_CAJPPN010000056.1 GCF_905372525.1 uncultured Porphyromonas sp. | reverse complement strand
CGTCTATACCCCCCTTCCCCTTCCCTCGTCTCTCCCTTCGGGCGAGGGACGAGCTCGCTAGAGCATGCTCCTCGGGAGGGTGAGAACGAACATATGTAGTATAGCAGATGCGCTCCTATAAAGAGCGTCCTCGTCACCTTACATAGGTGATGAGGACGCTCATACCGAGAGCGTGAAGGCGCTCTCGGTATGAGCGCTGAGGGGCTCTCTATATGCTCGATACAGAGGATGTTACTCTGGGGGAGAGCTTGGCTCCCGAGTCCTGTGCTGAGCACTGGGGTAGGGGGTGGCTCTATCCTCGCCAGCCGGAGGACGGAGAGGGAATCAGTCAGAGGACAGAGCAGAAAGAAGGACAGAAAGAGGTCTAGGCGTGGGGGGAGCGTTTGTTTCTCCACGAGAGAATAGATAAATTTGTCGTGAAAAGCTCTAAGGAACGGTGCCCCGATCCCCATCCCCTCTAGGCTAGAGGGGAAGACAGATAGGTGTATGAGCAGAGGTCTGCTCTCCCCAAGAGCCCTGGGATACTACTATACTACTATAATGCTAGAGGACAAAGCGAACAGCTGCGTCACGATCACTATGCGGACATACAGACCTCGCCCCGATACTGGGTGAGAAGGACAGCTCCACCCCCGATCCAGATACACACGCTCCATGGATCAGCGATAAGCACGCATAACTTCACACATACATTCAACTACATGCTTATGAACAATCTAAGACTACTTCGATTGGGTAAGTACTGCACCAGGATAGGTCTACTCCTCGTAGGCCTACTCCTCGGCTCCTCGGGTGAGCTCCTCGCTCAAGGTGCAGGACAGACAATCCGAGGAAAAGTGCTCGACGAGGATGGCGAGGGTCTCTCCATGGCCTCCGTCCTCGTCGTAGGTACCAAGCAGGGTACCACGACTAATGCCAAGGGAGACTTCACCCTCAAGCTCCCCGCTGGTAAGACACAGCTCCTAGTCCGCTATGTTGGATACAAGGAGGCCCGTGTCACCGCCAAGGATGGGATGACCATCCATATGGAGCCCGATGCCAAGATGATCGAAAACGTCGTCGTCACAGGGATGGTCTCCACCGATAAGCGCCTCTTCACTGGGGCGAGTGACAAGCTCAAGGCCGACCAAGTCAAGATGTCGGGGATGGCCGATATTAGCCGAGGCCTAGAGGGGAAGTCCGCAGGGGTCTCTGTGCAGAACCTCTCAGGTACCTTCGGGACAGCTCCTAAGATCCGTGTCCGTGGTGCTACGTCTATCTATGGCTCCTCTAAGCCCCTATGGGTCGTCGATGGGGTGATCCAGGAGGACGTGGTCAATATCGGTGCCGACGACCTAAGCTCTGGGGATGCTACCACCCTACTGAGCTCTGCGATCGCAGGACTCAATGCCGACGACATCGAGAGCTTCCAGATCCTCAAGGACGGCTCTGCTACCTCTATCTACGGGGCAAAGGCTATGGCTGGTGTGATCGTCATCACGACCAAGAAGGGGCGTAGCGGCACGAACTCCTTCTCCTATACGGGTGAGTTCACCTCTCGATTCGTCCCCTCCTACCGAGAGTTCAACATCATGAACTCGCAGGATCAGATGGAGGCCTACAGCGAGATGGAGAAGAAGGGTTGGCTGAACTTCTCTAGTGTCTACAACTCCTCCTCTAGCGGGATCTATGGTAAGATGTATCATCTGATGCACACCTACAATCCACGCACCGGACAGTTCGCCCTAGCTAATACCCCAGAGGCCAGGGCCGAGTACCTGCGCAAGGGGGAGCTACGCAATACGGACTGGTTCCAGGAACTCTTCTCCCCGGCGATCATGCAGAACCACTCCCTGAGCTTCTCCGGAGGGACGAAGAACCTCCAGACCTACATCTCCCTCTCGGCGATGCTTGACCCCGGGTGGATGCGCTCGAGCAACGTGCGACGCTACACGGGTAACCTCAACGCTACCTACCACTTCTCCCCCAAGGTCTCCGTCTCGGCTCTGATCAACGCAGCCTCGCGTATCCAGCGTGCCCCAGGTACCCTCTCGCAGTCTGCCGACCCGGTCAATGGGACCGTCTCCCGTAGCTTCGACATCAACCCCTACTCCTACGCTCTGAATACGAGCCGTACGCTTGATCCCAATGAGTACTACATGCGTGAGTATGCTCCCTTCAATATCAAGCACGAACTCGACAACAACTATATCGACCTAGAGGTCAAGGATGTCAAGCTCCAGCTCGAGCTCAAGTGGAAGCCCATCAAGGGACTTACCCTGGCTCTCCTCGGTGCCTACAAGGATACCTATACCGATACGG
Organism: uncultured Porphyromonas sp.; assembly: GCF_905372525.1. Lineage (GTDB taxonomy): Bacteria > Bacteroidota > Bacteroidia > Bacteroidales > Porphyromonadaceae > Porphyromonas. The sequence continues at coordinate 11,696 of NZ_CAJPPN010000056.1, read as the reverse complement.
AGAGCATCGTCACGGAGTACTCCAATCGCCCTCAGGCCTACCGTGCTATGCAGGATGCCACGGTGATCAATAACAATAAGTACCTGTGGCGAGATCAGGACAAGCCCAATACCCTGCCCCAGACGATCCTACCTGTAGGGGGCTTCTACGACACCAACCAGCGTAAGATGTCTAGCTACGACCTGCGTCTATCGGCCAACTACAATACGACGATCCAGCACGACCATATCATCAATGCCTATCTGGGGATGGAGCTGAATGCTCAGGATCGTCTCTACCGAGCCTTCGATGGCTATGGGATGCAGTACGATAGTGGGCTCAATGCCTTCTGGGACTATCATCTCTTCAAGCAGCTCAAGGAGAAGAATGCTCCCTACTACGTCCTCTCCCGTACCTACGACCGTACACTAGCTTACTTCCTCACCGCTACCTACTCCTACAAGGGACGCTATACCCTCACGGGGACGACCCGCTACGAGGGCTCCAACATGCTCGGACGTAGCCGCTCGGCTCGCTGGCTCCCTACCTGGAACGTCTCTGGTGCCTGGAATGCCCACGAAGAGGACTTCTTCGACCGACAGAAGCTCCTCTCGCACCTGACCCTCAAGGCCTCTTACTCTCTGGTGGCCGAGGCTCCGAAGTGGCTCACCAACTCTCGTGTCGTCGTACGTAGTGGCTCCGTCTGGCGCCCCTCGGCCGACCTCACGGAGAATACCAATGAGATCACGGGCTATGAGAACTCTGGGCTGACCTATGAGAAGAAGCATGAGTTCAACGTCGGGATCGATATGGGACTCTTCAATAATAGGGTGAACATCACGGCTGATGCCTACAAGCGTAACAACTTTGACCTCATCGGTACGACCTACACCATCGGGGGCTCACGCTACGGCAACGTCGCTACGATGAAGAGCCACGGCTTCGAATTCTCGATCTCGACGAAGAATATCCAGACGAAGGACTTCAGCTGGACCTCAGACTTCATCTTCGGGTCGAACCACAACGAAGTGACCCAGCTGACGACCAAGCGACACATGTTTAGCTTCCTCTCTGGCAACGGCTTCGCTCGTCAGGGTTATCCCGTTCGCTCCCTATTCTCTATCCCCTATACGGGGCTAGACAATGAGGGCTTCCCAACCTTCAAGGTCAATGGGCAGACGATCAACCGACATAACTACAAGGAGATCAACTTCCAGCAGATCGATGACCTCGACTTCCTCAAGTACGAGGGCTCGGCAGAGCCTACCTTCAATGGGAGCTTTGGGAATATCTTCACGTACAAGAACTTTAAGCTCAACATCTTCCTCACCTACTCTGGTGGGAACAAGCTACGCCTACACCCTGCCTTCGCCTCGGGCTATAGTGATCTCTGGGCGACCCCCAAGGAGTTCAAGAACCGTTGGATGATCCCTGGCGATGAGCAGAAGACGGATATCCCCGTCCTAGCCTCGGTACAAGACCACGCAAGCTACTCCAACCTCGCTCGGGGCTACGCCGCCTACAACTACTCTACGGCACGAGTGGCCGATGGTAGCTTTGTCCGACTCAAGGAGATCTCTCTGACCTACACCCTACCGACGAGCCTCGTCAAGCGTCTAGGCTTCCTCAAGACCGCCTCGCTGAAGCTCCAGGCTACGAACCTTGCCCTCCTCTATGCGGATAAGAAGCTCTACGGACAAGACCCAGAGTTCTTCCGCTCGGGTGGTGTCGCCGCCCCTCTAGCACGCCAGATCACAGCGACGGTACACATAGGCTTCTAACTATATAATGACGTGACACTATGAAACGTAATCATATCCTACTAGGTGTATTGGCTCTGGGGACGCTCTTCTCTAGCTGTACCTTCCTAGACAAGATGCCCGACTCCCGCACCGAGCTCAATCGTGCCGACAAGATAGAGCGCCTGCTCGTCACTGCCTACCCGACGCTCATGCCGATGGGCTTCGTAGAGCACCGCACAGACAACGTAGAGGACAATGGTCCTAAGTTCGAGGACTCTAACCTAGAGAACCACGAGGGCTTCTACTGGGAGTCCAATAGTGGGACGGACTGGGATACGGAGACCAACTTCTGGAGCACCTGCTACGATGCGATCATGACGGCCAACCAAGCCCTAGAGTCCATCGAGGAGCTTGGGAGTCCACGTGAGCTCGATCACTCTCGTGGGGAGGCTCTACTCTGCCGTGCCTATACGCACTTCCTGATGGTGAATGTCTTCGCTCAGGCCTACAATGGACGTACGAGCCAGAGGGATATAGGCATACCCTACTTCCTCACGCCAGAGAAGTCCATCAAGGAGCAGGCTAAGCGTCTGAGTGTAGCAGAGGTCTATGCCCAGATCGAACGAGACCTGCAGGCTGGGATGCCCCTGATCGATGATGAGCGCTATGTGCAGCCTATGTATCACTTCACGACACGTGCAGCGAAGGCCTTCGCCACACAGTTCTACTGCTACTATGAGAAGTGGGACAAGGCGAAGAAGTACGCCGATGAGGTCCTCGGGACAGGTGCTGTCGCTGGTATCCGTGATGTAGCTGCCTATAGCCGCTTCACCAACGTCCTCGAGGTGACCCTAGCCTATATCGACCCTCGTAGCATCAGCAATATCATGCTCCAGACGACCCGCTCCCTCTGGGGACGAGGACTGCGCCATGTACGCTTCGCCCACAGTGGACGTATTGCCCAGAATGAGACCTACCGCAGTGGTGGGGGATGGGGGCATAGCCTCGTCCACTATGACCTCCTCTACGGGGGGGCAGAGCGCATCTTCACGCCTAAGCTTACCGAGATCTTTGAGATCACCAATATCGCTGCACAGACGGGACAGCCCCATATCGTAGCGATGCCCTTCGACGTCGATAAGGTGCTCCTCTGGAGAGCCGAGGCACGTGTCATGCTCAAGGACTATGATGGTGCTGCTGCAGACCTCTCAGCCTGGTACCTCTCCAAGGGTGGTCGGGCAGGTGACGTAGCCACGATCACCAAGGCCTACAGCACCGAGGTCACCAATGATACGACTGAGGAGGAGCGTGAGGTGATCGAGAAGCGTCTCAAGACGATCGCTAAGCCCCTGCACCCGAAGTTTGACCTCGAGGCAGGTACCCAAACCCTGATGATGCAGGCCGTCCTACACGCTCGCCGTGTGCTGACGGTGCACGAGGGGATGCGCTGGGATGACATCAAGCGCTTTGGTATCGAGATCACACACACTCCTGCCGATGGGAAGGCCATGGTACTACGTGTCGATGACCACCGCCGAGCCCTCCAGATCCCAGCCTCCATCCGCAACGCCGGTATGCAGGGGAACCCTGGGTACTAAGTCAAACTCTTCATCACGAGTGAATAATGAAAACAAGCATATATCGCCCCCTAGCACTAACCCTATTGGCCACCCTCGCTCTGGCCTCGTGCAAGGACACCGATCAGCCTGACCCCAATAGACATGTCCTCAAGCCTCGGCTAGAGGATCCGACAGCCTTCGACCAGTGGCTCGGTAGGGAGTATACTGATGCCTACAACGTGCAGGTGCTCTATGCGATGCAGAATATCGAGTCTGACCGCTCTCGCAACCTCGCCCCTGCAGAGCTGGAGAAGAGTATGAAGCTCTCCCAGATCGTCCTCCATGCCTGGTATGGGGCCTACAACGAAGCCACCGGAGGGACGGACTTCATGCGTGGAGCTTCACCCCGACAGCTCAGTCTAATAGGCTCCGCTATGTGGAATGGTGATGGTACGATCACCCAGGGTACCGCTGAGGGTGGTCTGAAGGTGACCCTCTTCCAGGTGAACTGGCTCAATGAGAACGACCCCGTGTCGCTCAACAAGACCTTCTTCAAGGTCATGCACCACGAGTTTAGCCATATCCTCCACCAGAACAAGATCTGGCCCGATGAGTACAATACGATCTCGGCCTCAGACTATTCTCCTACCTCTTGGTACAACCGTCGTACGCTCGCAGACTATGCCCCGAAGGGCTTCGTCACGGCCTACGCTAGTAGCCAGCCACGTGAGGACATCGCTGAGGTCACGGCTGCACTGATTACCTTCTCCGACGCAGAGTGGAGTGCTATCTTCACTGCTGCTGGTGAGGAGGGCAAGGCAAAGCTCCTCAAGAAGATCAATATCATCAAGACGTATATGAAGAATACGTGGAAGATCGATATGGATGCCCTACGAGCTATCTCGCTTCGCCGTCTCCAGGAGATCCCTCACCTCCAGCTCATCAAGCCCGAGTGGGAGCCCCTGCTGCGCGGTCTATCTGCTCCCCGTAGATCAGCTCACGACCACGCTCAGGAGCGTGCCCTCGTCTGGGGGCGTCTCCTGCAGGATCGTCACTTCCTCGATCTCACCAAGGATCATACCCCCGGGGATGCTCGCTGCCAGATCATACCCCAGTACACAGACTAGTCTCACCACTTAATATGCAAGACACGATGAAGACCAATCTATCGATGCCCCACGGCTATCATCCCCTTCACCGGATAGGCAAGACACTTGGGGGACTAGCCCTACTGCTCACCCTCGGGCTCGCCTCCTGTCAGCAGGAGCCTCGGCAGGCCTTTGACCAGCCCGCAGCGGACCGACTAGATGCAGCCTCCCGAGAGTTCCTAAAGACGCTCAAGTCCTCCACCAATGGCTGGATCCTCGAGCTCTATCCCCATCGTAGGCTCAAGTATGGAGGCTACCTAGTAGCCCTGAAGTTTGGAGACAAGAACATGGCCTCTGTAGCCTCCGAGAGCCCAGTCCCTGGAGAGCCAACGAACGCCTGGGAGAGAGGTGGCTACCACGTCAAGAACGACAAGGGGATCACCCTGAGCTTCGACACCTATACCCTACCCCTGCACATCTTCTCTGACCCAGATAAGAGTGAGGGGGATGGTACGGGATATGGCTTCCAGGGAGACTATGAGTTCACCCTCATGCGCTCGACCTCCCCAGATACCCTCCTCGTCCGTGGTCGTAAGACGGGCAACGTCATGCGCCTCATTCGGGCAAGGCAGGATGCCAAGGAGGCCCTAGATGCAGCCATCGCCCTCAAGGCTAAGACTCCGACGGCTCATAGCCTCTATACCCAGCACTGCTATGGACTCTCCGGCAAGATCGGGGGGAAGGAGGTCATCGTCTATCCCAGCGAAGGGGGCTACAACTCGTTCACGATCGAGGAGCCTGCTACGGGCAAGCGGGAGGACTTCCCCTACGCTTACACCACCACTGGGATACACTTCCGGAGCCCCTTCGCTGGTGTCTCCGATCTACTCTGGGATGAGACAGAGCAGTGCTATCGGACGGCTGCTGGAGACAAGCTCACCCCTCGTCAAGACCCAGACTACCAAGGCTTCGCCGAGTACCTAGGAAAGTATGATATGAAGTGTGTGAACTGGCCTTCGCCTAGAGAGGTGACCTTCGCACAGCATGCCCGTAACGTCTATTCGATCACGGGCATAGCCCCTAGGCTCGTCGTCCTAGCATCCTACGACCCAGCGAACAAGCGCTTCGAGATACAGACGCAGCGTGTGACGAAGGACATCAATCCCGTCCGACTCATCGTATGGGATGCTGACGCTGCACGTATCTCTTGGGGTGAAGGCCTCGGGATGTACTCCAAGCTCGATCCATCCTACACCGCAGGCAAGAAGTATGTCCTTGTCTCCAATGGCCGATGGGGCTATGACGCTAACTCCCTCTATCTCTATGTCATCAATGTCGGTGCGTACAAGGGCTTTGGTGGAGACTTTGCCTTCCAGAAGCCTACATTCACAAAGAAATAAGATACCCGTATGAAGACCATTAATAATAGGATCTCACTCCTCTTCCTAGCGCTTACCCTCCTCGTGGGGGTAAGTGCCTGCCGGAAGGAAACTCCTAAGGAGAATACCATAGAGACCTTCCGTGTGCTGGCCTCCGACCATAGCTTCACGGCTGAGGGAGGGACAGGTACCGCTACGCTCTCCGAGGAAGGTTTCTCTGCCAAGAGCGATGCAGAGTGGCTTCAGGTAGGAGCGACCTCGGGCAATAAACTGACCTATACCATCGCTCCCAACCCAGAGGGAGATACTCGTACAGCCAACCTCCTGCTCACACGTGGCGAGCAGAAGCAACGGATCTCCATCACGCAGCTCGGAGCCTACGCCTATATAGCAGACCTTAAAGCCAGCTATGAGGTCGCCCGTGCTGGGGGAGATATTGAGCTCCCGATCAAGGGGGCTATGTCTATGCTAGAGCCCAAGGTAGAGAATCTGCCCACCTGGCTAACCTTCAAGAAGGAAGCCGATAAGCTCATCTTCACCGCCGCCCCTATGACGGAGGTCTATCGCGAAGCTACGGTGACGATCGCCCTCGGGACAGTCTACAAGCAGGCTGTCAAGTTCGTCCAGAGCTATGGCCCGCTAGGCTATGACTTCCTCGTCGGGAAGTACCGTATGCAGGGTATCCGCTTCTACAAGGATGCTAACGTCGATATGGAGGTCGAGCTCGTCAAGTCGCCTGATGGGAAGAAGCTTATCCTCAAGGGACTCTCCGCCGACCTCCCGCTAGAGTATGATGCAGCGACCAATAGCCTCAAACTGACCTATGGACTCCTTGCCAGCAAGGGGGCTGGGATCCCTCAAGGGCAATTCCTCTGTGTCGCTGCTTGGGGGGCGAACTTCCCCGGTAGCGATGGCAAGGCCAACCTCTCGCTGTATGCTAGTGGTACTTGCTTAGGCTCTTGGGACAAGGCCTCTGTGGAGCATCCGAAGTTTACCTTCAAGTCGGAGGGGAACCTCGCCTCAATACGCGGTATCTGCATATACCTTGCAGCCAAGCAAGATGGTACCTCCTTCACGGGTTATTACCTCGAAGGATCTAAGATCTTCTCTGTCGCAGACTTCTCTCTGACGAAGAAGTAAGAGTAGATTACCCTTACCTGAAAGAAAGGCTCCCCTCCAGTCAAGATGCTGGAGGGGAGCCTTTCCCCTTATAGGCTGGTGTGGACAGCCCTAGGAGTAAAGACTAGAGATGCAGAGGTGATGGAGGGGGGCTGGTGCGACGCATGATCTCTTGCGTACAGTCTAGTCTTTGACTCTTTGAGTATATAATCCCATCTCCAGGAGGCCTTAGCCGAGCGCCTAGACCTTATTCCCAAGAAATAGACATACAAGCGAGCTCTACAGAGGATATACTTAGAGCGAGGTAGTGTACACGTGGGTATACAGTTGTGTACACGTGAGTACACAAGTGTGTACACACGTGTATACTCGCCCCTCATAGGTAGTAGGTATACGCTGGGTATATCTGCAGCTAGTACGCAGATAGTCCTGTCTTCGTTGTATGCTCATTGACTACTTTGCCCTCGCACAATAGTGTTTTCATGCGTCGACCCTGATGGAGGGGGAGCTAAGGGCAGGGGAAGGACGACGCCAAGAATACGAAGAGAGGCTATCCCACACCTTGTGGGATAGCCTCTCTATCATTGAGGGGATGCTACGCAGAGGGTAGCGAGTCTTTACTTCGTCTGCTCTAGGATCAGCGTACGAGAGGGCTGGTCGCAGATCTCAGGCGTGCCAAAGAACTGGATAGGACCAGGGTACACGAAGCTTGTCTCCTCAGCCCACTCATCACGATGAGCCGTGAAGTAGGCGAAGGGCTTACCCTTGAGGTCTACGAGAGCCTTCTGGATAACAGGCTTCATCTCGCCATGACGACGCTCCATGTTCATCATCATTGTCGTGGGGATACCACCAGCGATCCATTCGTGAGCAGGGGCGGTGAGGTTCTGTACGGAGCTCATATAGCCCGTGACACCAGAGGCGATGAGGCAGGCTGCCGTACGACCGAGGGCATAGCAGTAGTCAGCATCGAAGTTCGAGGGCATAGAGCAACGACCTTCGTAGCCGAAGAAGTGGGTGAGTGAGGCAAACTTACCCGAGTAGCGACCTTCTTCCTTCCACTCAGCGAGCTTAGAGCCGACCATCTGAGCTAGGAGCTTCTCCGTCTCGATGAGGGAGACCTGTACGTTGCCGTGGGGGTCACGGTCGAGCGTGAGCTGACGAGCTACTGAGGAGGGGAGGCTAGCGTAGAGCTTGGAGTTGGCCTCGGAGAGCTTACTGATGATGAAGGCACGCTGCTCATCGGTAGCGACAGCGCGGAACTCAGCTTCGTGATGAGCGAGGAAGTCGTTGAGCTCGGCGATGAGGGACTTGATCGCAGGGATGAACTCGATGAGCCCTTCGGGGATGAGCACCGTACCGAAGTTCCAGCCCTTGGCAGCACGCTTAGCGACGACCTCAGCGATGGAGGTGACGACGTCGTCTAGCGTGAGGTTCTTAGCCTCGACCTCTTCGCTGATGATAGCTACGTTGGGCTGTACCTGTAGGGCACACTCCAGAGCGATGTGGGAGGCAGAGCGCCCCATGAGCTTGATGAAGTGCCAGTACTTGCGAGCTGAGAAGCAGTCACGCTGTACGTTGCCGATGACCTCTGCGTAGACCTTGGTAGCGGTGTCGAAGCCGAAGGAGGTCTCGATCTGCTCGTTCTTTAGGTCTCCGTCGATGGTCTTGGGGCAACCGATGACCTGTACGGGAGCACCGATGCTCTTGTAGTACTCGGCTAGGACGGCAGCGTTCGTGTTGGAGTCGTCACCACCGATGATGACCAGGGCACGGATGTCCAGCTTCTTGAGGATCTCCAGACCCTTGTCGAACTGCTCCTTCTCCTCGAGCTTGGTACGGCCCGAGCCGATGATGTCGAAGCCCCCAGTATTGCGGTACTCATCGATGAGCTCTGCGGTGAGCTCCTTGTAGTCGTGCTTGATGAGCCCCTCAGGTCCCATGAGGAAGCCATAGAGACGGCTGTCGGGGTGGATACGCTTGATCCCGTCGAAGAGGCCTGCGATGACGTTGTGTCCACCGGGCGCCTGTCCTCCAGAGAGGATGACACCGACGTTCACAGCCTGACCCTGCTCCCCGGCCTGTGCGGCCTCGAAGGTGAGCTTAGGTAGACCGTATGTGTTGGGGAATAATTCCTTGATTTCCTTCTGGTCGCTGACACTCTGGGTAGCTTCTCCGAGGCGAACCGTTACTGACCCCTCCAGGGCCTTAGGCAGCTTGGGTGCGTACTTGCTACGCGCTAGCTGCAATGCACTTTTAGTCATTGGACTGAATAGTTCTATATGATAATCTCTAACTTTCGTAGTACAAATATCTTAAATTTTATTCAAATAGTCCCTACAGCTGTCATTGAGCTAAGGCAAGACCCGTGTCCATCCCTCACTATATCAGGGATTGGGCACGGGTCTTGACCCTCGGGGAAGATGCCCTGAGAGGAGCTCGGAGAGAGGCTCGAGAGCCTCTGTGGAAGATCACCCTCTCGGGACTCGGGAGCCGGGGCGATGACGATAGGCTGCTAGGTAGAGGCGCAGGACTCCATAGGGGAGTGCGTCGCCGATCGCCTCCATGACGGGGCGTAGACCCTCCTCGGGGTTCATCGTGGCGAAGTGTGGGATGAGCTCCTGCATCTGATCCTCCTCTATGCCTGCCTCACGCTCGGTGATGAGGTCTTGCTCTAGGAGCTGAGCTAGGTGCACGAGGATGGTCGAGGGCTGGAGACCACGCTCGGTAGAGATCTCTAGGTAGCTCTTACCCTGCTTCAGGAGCTGTAGCGTCTGCTCTTGGGTCGATAGCTTGGGTTCCTTCTTCGCCTTTGGTTCACGCTTCTTGGCCTTCTCACTGCTCGGGGCAGGGACGACGTAGGGGATATGCACGGCGGCTCGAGCCTCTTGGATGAAGGCCTCCACCTGCTCCTCGATCTGGGTATTGGCTTGGCTTGGGAGGGTACCCTGAGCGAGGGGCTGCATGCAGGCTCGTATACGTATGATGAGGCGTATCTGTGTGACGAGGCTCCTCAGGAGCGCATCGAGCTCCTCGACGAACTCCTTGACCTTACCCAGCCCCCGCGCCTTGATCTGTACCTCTAGCAGGCTAACGAGGAGCTCCCGCCATAGGGGGAGGAAGTATCCCGAGGCCTTCTCTATGCGCTCGGCGATGAGGGGAAGCGCTCCCGAGCCCTGAGCCCAGAGGCTCTGGAGCTGCTGGAGGAAGCGGTCGGCCACCTGCTGGATCTGCTCCACTCGGCCTAGAGACTCTGCCGCCCAGTCCCCGAAGGCACTCTTCTTACTCCGCTCGCTCTCCATCCGATAGCTGTAGGCATGGCTCTGCCAGAGCTGAGTACAGGCTCGACAAGCGAAGGCTGCTAGGCTCTGCGCCTGCCAGTAGGCAGTGCGCTCGCTCTCTAGAGTGCTCTCCAGTATGCTATCATCCACTCGGGTCTCCTCATAGTCCACGATGGGCTGTGGGGTAGGGAGGGGGCGAGAGCTCATCCTAGAGAGGAGCGTGAGTCCCTCTGGAGAGCGAAGGCGGGAGAGGGCGACATAGGCTTGACCCGAGGCAAAGACGGCCTCTAGGTCGATCGCTGCTCGGTCGAAGGTCAGCCCCTGACTCTTGTGGATGGTGATCGCCCAGGCTAGGCGAATGGGATAGTGGACGAAGGCTCCCAGCTCCTCGGTCTCCGTCTGCCCCGTCTTCTCATCTAGGACGTAGCGGGTATTCTCCCAGCGGTAGTGGGGGACGCTGAGGAGCTCTCCATCCTCCAGACGTACTAGGAGCTCATCTCCCTCCATCTGCTCCACAGTGGCGAGCATCCCGTTGTAGAAGCGACGGGGTACCTCGGTGTCGTTCTTGATCATCATCACACGGGCGCCCACCTTCAGCTTCAGTAGGGGCTCTACGGGATAGAGGTGTGAGGGGAAGTCCCCCGAGGTCTTGGCCTGGTAGTCCTGATAGGCTCCGGGGAGTGCCTCTAGGGCACGCTCGTTGATCTCGTCAGCACGGGCGTTGTGGGTGGTCAGTGTGACGTAGCCCTCGTTGTCGATGGGGTCGAAGGTGGGGTCGATACGACTCTGTAGCCAGGCTTGGTCAGCCTGGGTGAGGCAGTTGTAGCGGAGGTGATTGAGTAGCTCTAGGTAGGCTCGGTCCTGCTGGCGATAGATGTGGGTCAGCTCGATGTACAGCGGGGGATACTTCCGGAGTACCTGTGCATGGAAGAAGAAGGGGCTCTCATAGTAGTGCTGGAGCACAGCCCATTCCTGGTTCTTGACGACGGGTGGGAGCTGTAGGAGGTCACCGATGAAGAGTACCTGCACCCCGCCGAAGGGGAGGGGGCTACGACGCGCCGTCCGGAGCACGAGGTCGATGAGGTCTAGGGTGTCGGCTCGTAGCATGCTCACCTCGTCGATGATGAGGAGCTCGATGGCTCGTAGGAGGCGGATCTTACGCTCCTTCAGGTGGACATGGTGGTGGAGGTCTCTTGGGGTGACGAAGAGCTGGTCTGTCGGGATATTGGTAAGCTCTACCGAAGAGTCCGGGATGAAGGCTCCTATAGGGAGCTGTAGGAGTGAGTGTAGCGTCACCCCACCGGCGTTGAGAGCTGCTATCCCCGTCGGGGCAGCTACGAAACAGTTCTTGTAGGTCTCGGTACGTATCTTGTGTAGTAGGGTGGTTTTACCCGTCCCAGCCTTCCCAGTGAGGAAGATATTGCGAGTGGTATGGGCGATGAACTCTAGGACGTATTGCTGTCGTTGCATGATCTCTTAGGTGGGGGAGTAGTATGAGTACTAGTAGGGTGGAGCTGAGCTAGCAGGGTGGTAGGGGAGAGTGGGGGGG
>NZ_CAJPPN010000055.1 GCF_905372525.1 uncultured Porphyromonas sp. | reverse complement strand
CTTCCGTCACTATGGGGGAGGGAGAGAGGGATACGGGAGCACCGGAGGCCTAGGGGAAGGACCATCGAGTGTACACCTATTGGAGACAGGCCTCTAGTCTGCTATCTAGGAGGCATGAGTGTACACGCGTGTACACAACTGTATACCCACGTGTACACAACAGTGTACACGCGTGTACACTCCTTCGCTCTAAGTATCTCCCCTACGGAGCCCTCTACGATACCATTCCCGGGGCTAAGCCGAGGCACAGCGAGAGATATGGTTAGGGGCGCACCCTCGGGGCAAGGGCGGCTCCCACGAGAGTAGTAGGGAGGGAAGAGTAGAGAGCGTGGCATACATCGCCACCTGGTGCGTCGGGAGGGGCTGTAGGCAGTGTCTAGTATTTTTTATAAGTTTGAGCCGAAATACGACAGATAGGATACCGCGATGAGCCTCGAGCGAGAGGCGCATCACCCGCCCCCACTCATGACGCCGCCAGGAGGGCGAACACCATGCCACCGAAGCCGAGTGGCATGTAGAGATACCACTATTCAAATTCACAAGACACAAGTGTATGAAGAAAACATTCACCCTTAGGTCTCTCTGGCTCAGTTGGCTACTGATCCTAGCGACCTATCTAGCCCCTCAGCTCATGGCACAGGGGCTGACCATCCACGGCACCGTCGTGGACACCAAGGACGAGCCTATCGTCGGTGCCTCTGTCGTGCTAAAGAAGACTCCCTCAAAGGGTGTCACCACAGACGTCAGTGGCGCATTCACCCTCTCGGGTGTACAAAAGGATGCGATCCTACGCATCAGCTGCGTCGGCTACGAAACACGGGAAGTATCCGTAGCTGGACAGACACCGCTCAAGGTCATCCTCAAGGAGGATGCTAAGCTCCTCGACGATGTCGTCGTCGTGGGCTACGGCACACAGAAGAAGGTTAACCTCTCGGGCTCCGTCACCGCCCTAGACCTCAAGCAGATACAAGCCCGCCCGATACAGAACCTCAGCAACGGTCTGCAGGGGCTCATCCCCGGGCTCACCGTCACCGCCACCAACGGAGCCCCAGGGCTCGACGGCGGTAAGCTCCGTATCCGAGGCACAGGTACCCTGAACAACGCAAATCCCTATATCCTCATCGACGGACTCGAGTCGGGGACGCTCAACATGCTCGACCCAAGCGACATCGAGAGCATCTCGGTACTCAAGGATGCTGCCTCCGCTGCCATCTACGGCTCCAAGGCCGCCAACGGGGTCATTCTCATCACGACCAAGCGAGGGAAGTCCGGCAAGGCCCGTGTCAGCTACTCTGGGAGCGTCGGGATGCAGAGTGCGACCCGACTGATGGAGCGTATGGACTCCTACGAGTATGCCTCGCTCTACAACAAGGTCATGCAGGCCGCGGGGAAGGCTCCACGCTTCTCGGACGATGACCTCCGGAAGTTCAAGGACGGTAGCGACCCCGAGGGACACCCCAATACGGACTGGTACGCACTGGCCTTCCGCACCGCCCTCACCCAGCATCACAACGTCAACGTCAGCGGGGGCTCAGAGCAGGTGCGCTACATGGCCTCGGTCGGCTACCTAGGGCAGACGGGGATCCTCCCCAATGCCAAGCGTAACCAGTTCAACGCTCGTACCAACCTCGACCTCAACCTCAGCCGCCTCATCACGGCTCGCCTCGGTCTCTCCTACATCAAGAACAAGTACGCTGACCCCAACAACGCCTACGTCTCGGGAGGGTCAGACCAGATCATCCGACAGCTGAACATCACCGCCCCCTGGATCCTCGGGCGTAGCAAGGACGGCAAGAGCTGGGGGACGACGGGCGATGGTAACCCTCTAGCGTGGCTCGACTCTGGGCAGACGATCGACCGAGATAACCACAATATCTCCGCCACTGGAGGTATCGACCTCCACGTCCTAGAGGGGCTGACCCTCACGGCCAACGTCGCCTATGTCGCCAGCCTCCAGCACTACAAGGCCTTCGTCCCCTTCATCAAGTACAATAGTCACAAGGTGACCTCGCCCAACAACCTCGATGAGCGGTACTACCTCTGGACTCGTGCCAACCTCGACGCTCTGGCCAACTACACCAAGAGCTTCGGCAAGCACCACCTCAAGGCACTCCTCGGGTGGCACGCTGAGGACTTCCAGACCCAATTCATGCAGGGCAAGCGCAAGAACTTCCCCACGAACGACCTCACCGACCTCAGCGCAGGCTCCTCCTCGACTCAGCAGAACGAAGGGACGACCGGACAGCTACGTATGCTCTCCTGGTTCGGACGTCTGAACTACGACTTCGAGGGCAAGTACCTCCTGGAGGCTAACTTCCGTGCGGATGCCTCCTCCCGCTTCGCCGATGGCTACCGCTGGGGTTACTTCCCCTCCTTCTCCGCTGCCTGGCGTCTCTCCAAGGAAGAGTTCATGCAGCCCCTCTTCCCCGTCCTGAGCGACCTCAAGGTACGTGCCTCGTGGGGGCTCCTAGGGAACCAAGAGGCTCTGAACGACTACTACCCTGCCCTCAACACCTACAACATCGGGGCGACCTATCCCTTCGGTGGCACTCTGACACCGGGCTATGCTCAGACCGACCTCAAGCTAAACAACATCAGCTGGGAGAAGAGCCGTAACGTCGGCGTCGGGCTAGACTTCGGCTTCTTCGCTGGGCGACTGACTGGGTCGATCGACCTCTATACCCGTAAGACGACCGATATCCTCATGAAGGTGGATGTGCCCTCCGAGTTCCCCCTCAAGCCCTACCACGCTAATGTCGGTTCGATGGAGAATAGAGGTGTGGAGGTCGCACTGAACTATCAGACGACCATCGGAGACTGGACACTCGGTGTAGGCGGTAACTTCACCTACAACAAGAATAAGATCCTCAGCCTCGGTGCGAACGAGTACATGAACGGCACTGCCGGTACACGCAATGCCGTCGGACATCCCTTCGAGACCTACTACCTCTACAAGGCTAACGGCCTCTTCCGTAGCAAGGCCGAGGCTGACGAGTTCGTCGCCAAGTATGGCACCCCATTCGGCTCTCGTCCCCAGGCTGGGGATATTCGCTACGTCGACGTCAATGGCGACGGCAAGATCGACGGCAAGGACCGTGTCTACACGAACCCCGTAGAGCCAGCCTATACGTTCGCACTGAACTTCAACCTCGGCTGGCGCTCCTTCGACCTCTCGGCGATGTTTAGCGGTATCGCAGCTGCCTCCCGCCTCTACAGCCCCGAGGTCTTCGGGACCTTCGCTGGCGACACGGGACACCCCTCTACGGAGTGGCGCAAGGCTTGGAGCCCAGAGAACCCCTCGGGCACGATGCCCAGGACCTACCTCAGCGGGCAGGCTAGCCACAATGAGGTCAGTTCGACCTTCTGGCTACAGAACACGCACTACCTTCGTCTGAAGAACCTCCAGCTAGGCTACACCCTGCCCAAGAGCCTCCTAGCGAGCCTCGGCGTATCCTCCGCCCGTGTGTACTACTCGGCCGAGAACCTCCTGACGCTGGACAACATGCGTGGCAACATCGACCCCGAGGCGACCAGCCAACGACTCTCCTCCTACCCCCTACTGCGCACGCACTCCCTGGGGCTGAATGTATCCTTCTAATGTGACTACGATCATGAACAATCTATATAAGTACCTACTAGCTGGTCTGCTGACCGCTGGTAGCGTCTCCTGCTCTGGCTTCCTCGACACAGCACCCCGTAGCCAGCTCTCGCAGAAGACTACCTGGAAGACCGCAGAGGACGCAGAGAAGTTCCTCGTCGGCTGCTACGACGGCTGGGAGAGTGGATCGACAATCCTCTACATGGACTGTCTATCGGACTTCGGCTTCAGCTTCCATACTCATGAGGGCTTTAGAGCTATCGGTAATGGTACGATGAGCCCCAGCAACCCCGGCGCCTCCTTCTACGGCTACGCAATCATCGGTCGCTGTAACCTCCTACTGAAGCAGATCGAGCAGATCCCCTCTATCCCCGAGGCTCAGAAGAAGCGGATCATCGCCGAGGCCAAGGTCATCCGTGCCTACCAGTACTTCACGATGAACTTCCTCTACGGTGGTGTGCCCATCATTGACCTCCCACAGAATGCCGACGAAGCCCGCCTCCCCCGCAAGAGCGAGGCCGAGATACGCACCTACATCGCCAAGGACCTCGACGAGGCGATCCCCGACCTACAGACCTCTGTCCCCCGTGGCCGACTCGGCAAGGGCGCAGCCCTAGCACTACGGATGCGTGAGGCTCTCTACTATGGCGACTGGCAGCTGGCCAAGGACAAGGCTCAGGAGATCATCAGCCTCGGCATCTACAGCCTAGAGCCCAGCTATCAGAAGCTCTTCACCGTAGCGGGCCAAGGCTCCCCTGAGATCATCGCCGCCGTCCAGTACCTAGAGACGGTCAAGCCCCTCGATACCTCCATCGGCTCGATGCTCAATAACTCGGTCGGGGGATGGTCGTCCATGGTCCCCACGGCCAACCTCGTCAATACCTACGAGATGAAGAGTGGCCTGACCACAGACGAGGCAGGCTCGGGCTACGACCCTACCCACCCCTTCAAGGATCGTGACCCTCGCCTCGGGATGACCATTTGCTTCCCAGGAGCGAACTACATCACCCCCGAGGGGAAGACCGCTATCTACAACTCCCTCGACCAGACTCTCCCCGGGGGAAAGAAGAACGAGGACTTCCCCGAGAGTGCCAACAACAGCTCCAAGACGGGACTCACCTGGAATAAGTACACCTACCCAGCCAACCAGTATGCCGATATGTGGGCGACGAACGCTAGCCCCATCGTCTTCCGCTACGCTGAGGTGCTCCTCTCCTACGCTGAGGCCGAGAACGAGCTACACGGCCCCTCGGCAGACGTCTACGCCAAGATCAACCTCGTGCGCCAGCGTGCAGGGATGCCCGTCGTAGACCAAGCCAAGTATGCGACCAAGGAGAAGCTCCGTGAGCTGATCCATCGGGAGCGTGCGGTAGAGTTCGCAGGCGAAGGCCTTCGTCGTGCCGACATCCTCCGCTGGAAGGGCACTGACGGCAAGATGCTCGCCGAGACTGTCCTCAATGGCCCGCTAGAGCGCATGGTCGGCACGGTCAATCCCGCAGGTTCAGACCCCGAGACACGAGCCACGATCAACCCCAGTGCTCCGGCTAGTGCCAAGCTGGTAGAGAGTCGCACCTTCCGTCCACACTTCCGCTACCTACCGATCCCGCAGTGGGTACTTGACCGCAACCCCCACTTCGGGCGCAATAACCCCGGCTACTAGCCCCTCCAGCTAGTAGCATACAGCACAGAGCCCCTAGCTCCGAGTGGAGCTAGGGGCTCTGTGTTTGTTTGTAGGGGATCTACGTCGCCTTACCTACAAGGCCGGGCACATACCCCATGATTTCTTTGGGATCTTACCCTCATCCTCTGGCCTCTCTGAATAAGAATCCCCTCAGGAGCTCCTCCGTCTACGTCGAGTATAGGCTATCCTCGCCTTCTTAGTCAATCGTCTGTATCGTTCGTATAGGAAGCCAGTATATCAGGATACCTCTCACACTCCAGAATGAAGGAGCTATCCATTAGTAGCGTATATTTATACCCTGAGGGAAGAGGGTCTGTGCGTATTTGGATTTGGTATAGGGGACTGCTTCAGTGGGAAGGGTTGTCTCCCCTCAAAAACAATTCACCACATCGTACCCTGTGCGAGGTGCGATGTGGTGAATGGGACCGCAGGGACTAGGGTGCCCCTACGGTGAGGATGTGACTACCAGCTGGCCTTCTTCACACCAGGGATGAGACCGGCAGATGCCATCTCACGGAACTGGATACGAGAAATGCCGAACTGACGCATATAGCCCTTAGGACGCCCCGTCATGCTGCAGCGGTTGTGCAGGCGTACGGGAGAAGCATTGCGAGGCAGAGCCTGTAGTGCTTCGTAGTTCCCCTCAGCCTTGAGCTGAGCACGCTTGGCAGCATACTTAGCGACGAGCTTTGCACGCTTTACTTCGCGTGCCTTCATTGATTCCTTTGCCATAGTATCTTAGTTGCCTTTCTTAGCGTTCTTGAATGGAAGACCAAACTCCTTGAGTAGAGCGTAGCCCTCTTCGTCAGACTCAGCCGAGGTAACGAACGTGATGTTCATTCCCAGGATCTTCGTGATGCCATCGAGGTTGATCTCGGGGAAGATGATCTGCTCGCTGATACCGAGGGTATAGTTCCCACGGCCATCGAACTTGCTTTCGATTCCCTTGAAGTCACGGATACGAGGCAGAGCGATGCGGATCAGACGCTCGAGGAACTCGTACATCTGCTCGCGGCGCAGCGTCACCATGACACCGATAGGCATCTTCTTACGAAGCTTGAAGTTGGAGATATCCTTCTTGGAGACCGTTGCTACAGCCTTCTGCCCAGTGATGGC
The DNA here is from genome assembly GCF_905372525.1 of uncultured Porphyromonas sp. Taxonomy (GTDB): domain Bacteria; phylum Bacteroidota; class Bacteroidia; order Bacteroidales; family Porphyromonadaceae; genus Porphyromonas. The sequence goes on along the minus strand of NZ_CAJPPN010000055.1, from coordinate 8,633 downwards.
AGTGAGTTCGGCGATAGCTACATCGATAATCTTCTTATCGGCAGTAGCGATACCGAGACCCTGGTTGATGACGATCTTCTTGAGGACAGGCACCTGCATGCGGGACTTGTACCCAAACTGCTCGATGAGGATGGGTACGATGCGTTCCTTATATTCGTTCTTTAGACTTGCCGTATTGCTCATTACTTGATCTCCTCTCCTGACTTTTTGGAATAACGAACTAGCTTACCTTCGTCATTGAGGCGACGACCGACACGCGTAGCCTTACCCGTACTAGGATCTAGTAGGTTCAGCTTAGCGATGTGGATAGGAGCTTCCTTCTTCTCGATGCCCCCCTGAGGGTTCTTTGCGCTTGGCTTAGCGTGCTTAGCGACGACGGCGACGCCCTCGACGATGGCGCGCTGCTTATCGACGAGGACCTCGAGTACACGACCCGTCTTGCCCTTGTCTACGCCACTGAGGACGACGACCTGGTCGCCCTTCTTGATATGTAACTTACTCATTTCTACTTTCGTCTTTAGGATTAGAGGACTTCAGGCGCCAGAGAAACGATCTTCATATTCACTGCACGTAGCTCACGAGCCACTGGGCCGAAGATACGGCTACCGCGCATTTCGCCAGCAGCGTTGAGGAGGACGCAAGCATTGTCATCGAAGCGGATGTAGGAGCCGTCGGGGCGACGAACTTCCTTCTTGGTGCGGACGATGATAGCCTTGGAGACGACACCCTTCTTCAGGTCAGAGGAGGGGATAACGCTCTTGACAGCTACGACGATAATATCTCCGACAGAGGCATAGCGGCGGCGTGTGCCCCCGAGGACACGGATGCAGAGAGCCTCCTTGGCGCCGCTATTATCTGCTACTACTAGTCTTGATTCTTGCTGGATCATATACTACTTAGCTCTTTCGATGATGCTGACTAGTCTCCATCTCTTAGTGCGTGAGAGGGGACGAGTCTCCATGATACGGACTGTATCGCCGATGTTGCACTCGTTTCTCTCATCGTGGGCATGGTACTTCTTCGTCTTGTTGACGAACTTACCATAGATAGGGTGCTTTTCCTTCCACTTGACAGCGACCGTGATAGTCTTATCCATCTTATTGGAAGAAACAACGCCTACACGTTCTTTTCTTAATCTTCTCTGTTCCATCGGGAGGATACATTAATTGTTGTTGAGTTCGCGCTCACGAAGGATCGTCTTCATCTGAGCGATGCTACGACGTAGCTGACGGATCGCAGCAGGGTTATCTGCTGGAGTGACAGCGTGGTCGATGCGCTTCTTGTCGTAAGCCGCTTCTTCGGCTACCACACGCTCCTGTAGCTCGGGCGTGGTAAGCGCCTTGATCTCTGCTAACTTCATCTCTACTATTACAGGTTAGTGTTGGACATATCGTAGTCACGACGGACGACGAACTTCGTGGTTACGGGGAGCTTCTGCGCAGCGAGGCGGAGAGCTTCCTTAGCGACTTCGAAGGATACCCCTTCGATCTCGAAGAGCATACGCCCTGGGGTAACGTTGGCTACGAAGCCTTCGGGCGAACCCTTACCCTTACCCATTCGGACGTCAGCAGGCTTCTTCGTGATGGGCTTGTCGGGGAAGATACGTACCCAGACCTGACCCTGACGCTGCATATAGCGAGTCACTGCGATACGAGCGGCTTCGATCTGACGACCGGTGATCCAGCGTGTACCGAGAGACTTGATACCGAAAGAACCGAAGGCGAGCTGGTTGCCACGCTGAGCATTACCCTTGGCGCGACCCTTCTGGACTCTTCTAAACTTAGTTTTCTTAGGTTGTAACATTGCTGTCTTCTGTTCTTATACGTTAGCGATTACCCCCTCTTCTGCCACCACGGGCATCACGACGACCGCCTTCACGGCGATCACGGCCACCGTCACGACGAGCGCCATGACCGGGCTGAGGGTTGGTGAACGAAGGAGCTAGGTCACGCTTGCCGTAGACTTCACCCTTGCAGATCCACACCTTGATACCGAGGATACCGACCTTGGTCAGTGCTTCTGCACGAGCATAGTCGATGTCAGCACGTAGGGTGTGCAGGGGAGTACGTCCTTCCTTGTACATCTCAGAACGAGCGATTTCGGCACCGTTCAGACGGCCAGAGATCTGGACCTTGATGCCCTCGGCACCACCACGCATAGCGGCACCGATGGCGCCCTTGACAGCACGGCGGTAAGCGATCTTGCCCTCGAGCTGACGAGCGATGTTATCGGCTACGATAGCAGCATCGATATCGGGGCGACGGACTTCGTAGATATTGATCTGGACGTCCTTGTTGGTGATCTTCTTGAGCTCTTCCTTGAGCGTATCTACATCCTGACCGCCCTTACCGATGACGACACCGGGACGAGCAGTACAGATCGTGATAGTGACGTGCTTGAGGGCACGCTCGATGACGATACGAGAGACACTTGCCTTGGCCAGACGGACGCTCAGGTAGCGACGAAGACGGCTATCTTCGAGGAGCTTATCGCCGTACTTGTTCCCGCCGTACCAGTTGGAATCCCATCCACGGATGTATCCCAAACGATTGCTTATAGGATTAATCTTTTGTCCCATCTGGTTTAGTTCTCTTTATTATTTAGTGAATCGACAACGATCGTGACGTGGTTCGAACGCTTGCGGATGCGATACCCACGACCCTGAGGGGCGGGGCGCATACGCTTGAGCGTAGCTGCTCCATCGACGAAGATGCGAGAGATATAGAGCTCTCCATCCTCGGCCTTGCGTCCGTTCTTCTCTTCCCAGTTAGCGATAGCAGAGCGGAGGAGCTTCTCCACGCGAGCTGCAGCTTCCTTGTTAGAGAACTTGAGCACCCCGAGGGCACGACCTACCTCCATACCACGTACGAGGTCAGCCACTAGACGCATCTTACGAGGCGACGTGGGGACGTTACGCAGCGAGGCGAAGTAGGTATTCTTCAGGGCTTGCTTTCTTTCTTCGGCTGATATTTTCTTTCTTGCACCCATTGTTTCTTAATCTTACTTAAAGGTCTGAATTACTCAACAGCCGAATTACTTCTTCTTGTTACCGCCATGACCACGGAAGGTACGGGTGGGAGAGAACTCTCCGAGCTTGTGGCCGACCATGTTCTCCGTGATGAAGACAGGGATGAACTTGTTCCCGTTGTGAACGGCAATCGTATGACCGACGAAGTCAGGGCTGATCATCGAGGCGCGAGCCCAAGTCTTGATGACGGACTTCTTGCCCGATTCATTCATCGCCAAGACCTTCTTCTCGAGCTTGAGGTGGATATATGGACCTTTCTTTAGTGAACGACTCATAATTCTGTTGGTTTAATCGATTACTTCTTACGTCTCTCGATGATGTACTTCGACGAGTGCTTCTTAGGAGCACGGGTCTTTAGGCCCTTAGAGTAGAGACCTGTACGTGAGCGTGGGTGACCACCAGAGGCACGACCTTCACCACCACCCATGGGGTGATCGACAGGGTTCATGACGACACCTCGGTTGTGAGGACGGCGACCGAGCCAGCGGCTGCGACCTGCCTTACCCGAACGCTCGAGGGCGTGGTCTGAGTTACCTACGCTACCGATAGTAGCCTTGCAAGCGGAGAGGATGCGGCGGGTTTCACCCGAAGGCATCTTGATGACCGCATAGAGACCTTCGCGAGAAGTAAGCTGAGCGAAGACACCCGCAGAGCGGACCATCTTAGCTCCCTGACCTGGACGAAGCTCGATATTGTGGATGATCGTACCGACAGGGATGTTAGCCAGTGGGAGGCTATTCCCTACCTCAGGTGCTGCTTCAGCACCCGACATCACTTGCTGACCTACCTGCAGGCCGTTAGGAGCGAGGATATAAGCCTTCGCGCCATCGGCATAGTACAGCAGAGCGATACGAGCCGTACGATTGGGGTCGTACTCGATGCTCTTGACTGTAGCAGGGATACCGTCCTTGTTCCTCTTGAAGTCGATCAGACGAAGCTTCTGCTTGTGACCACCACCGATGTAGCGCATGGTCATCTTACCGGTGTTGTTACGACCGCCAGACTTTCTCTTACCGACTACAAGGGACTTCTCTGGTGCGCTGGCAGTGATGTTATCGAACGCACCAATAACCTTATGTCTTTGCCCCGGGCTTGTGGGCTTTAGTTTACGTATTGCCATTGTTCAGCTTAGATATTAGCGTAAAAGTCGATGGTCTGTCCCTTCTCGAGGGTCACGATCGCCTTCTTGAAGGCAGCGACCTTACCACGGATCAGTCCGCTCTTGGTATAGCGAGCCTTACGCTTGCCGCTGTAGTTTACCGTGTTTACACTCTCGACCTTTACTTGATACAGAGCCTCGATCGCCTTCTTGATCTCGACCTTGTTGGCATCGGGAGAGACGCGGAAGACGTAGCGCTCAGCTGTCTTCTCCGTCAGGGCTGTTGTCTTCTCCGTGATAACGGGCTTGATGATAATTCCCATGATTCTTTTCTCCTTATGATTATGCCTTGAGCTGTTCGTTGATCACAGCAACAGCAGCCTCCGTCAGGACGAGCTTCTTGCAGTCAAGCACCGAGTAGGTGTTGAGCTGGAAGGCGTTCATCACACGAGCCGTGCGGATGTTGCGCGAAGAGAGTACGAGGTTGTCAGAGAGGGTCTCTACGACGAAGAGAGCCTTCTTGTCTGCCACCTGGAGCGCCTCGGAGAGAGCGACGAAGTCCTTAGTCTTCGGTGCTGCTAGCTCGAAGTTCTCGATGACGATGATCTCCTGCTTCTGAGCCTTGTAGGTGAGGGCAGAGCGGCGAGCTAGAGCCTTCACCTTCTTGTTCAGCTTGAAGCTGTAGTCACGGGGCGTAGGGCCGAAGACACGACCACCACCGACGAGCACGGGGGAGTTGATGTCCCCACGACGAGCGCCACCGCCGCCCTTCTGGCGGATGAGCTTACGGGTACTCCCCGAGATCTCGCTACGCTCCTTTGACTTATGCGTACCCTGACGCTGGTTGGCCAGATACTGCTTTACGTCCAAGTAAATGGCGTGGTCGTTAGGCTCGACAGCAAAGACGGCATCATCGAGCGTGATCTTGCGACCCGTATCCTCTCCCTTGATGTTATATACACTCAGTTCCATTTACTTCTCGATTGCAATGATTGAACCTTTAGCACCGGGCACACTACCCTTCAGCAGAAGGAGGTTGTGCTCGGGCATTACCTTGATCACCTCGAGGTTCTGAACGGTCACACGCTCATTACCTGTCTGACCCGCCATACGTGTCCCCTTGAAGACCTTAGCTGGGTACGAGCACGCACCTACAGAACCGGGAGCACGAAGACGGTTGTGCTGACCGTGGGTAGACTGACCGACACCGCCGAAGCCGTGACGCTTGACGACCCCTTGGAATCCCTTACCCTTAGAGGTACCGATGACGTCTACGAAGACAGTGCCCTCGAAGAAGTTGACATCGATCACATCACCCAGATGGTACTGGGCGATATCGAACCCCTTGAACTCGGCCAAGTGTCTCTTGGCGGCAACGCCTGCCTTCTGGAAGTGACCCTGAAGCGGCTTGGACGTGTGCTTTTCCTTTGCATCAACGAACCCAAGCTGTAGAGCTTCGTAGCCATCCTTTTCCAGGGACTTGATCTGCGTTACCACGCAAGGACCTACTTCGATAACAGTGCATGGGATGTTCTTCCCCTCGGCACTGAATACGGATGTCATTCCGATTTTCTTTCCTAATAAACCTGGCATTTCAGTTTCTTATTTAGTTGATCACACCTTGATTTCTACTTCTACACCGCTGGGGAGCTCGAGCTTCATTAGCGCATCGATGGTCTCTGCCGTGGAGTTGTAGATATCGATGAGTCGCTTGTAGGAGCTAAGCTCGAACTGCTCGCGGCTCTTCTTGTTGACGAAGGTCGAGCGGTTCACCGTGAAGATACGCTTGTGCGTAGGCAGGGGAATAGGTCCGCTGACTACAGCTCCAGAGGCCTTGACGGTCTTGACGATCTTCTCTGCCGACTTGTCGAGCAGCGTGTGATCGTACGACTTCAACTTGATTCTAATCTTTTGGCTCATATCTCTAGTTGTAATACTATTTACTTGATCAGATCTACACGACCGCCGACTTCCTCTAGGACCTGACGTGCGATAGACGAGGACACGGGTTCGTAGTGAGAGAAGGTCATCGAGGACGTGGCACGACCAGAGGTGATCGTACGTAGGCTCGTCACATAACCAAACATCTCAGCCAGAGGCACAGATGCCTTCACCAGACGAGCGCCTGATGGCGTGCTGTCCATACCCTCTACAGAGCCACGACGCTTGTTCAGGTCACCGATCACATCACCCATGTTTTCCTCAGGCGTATCGACCTCTAGGTGCATGATAGGCTCGAGGAGGACAGGACCAGCCTGAGCGCAGGCATTCTTGAACGCCTGGATAGCACAGATCTCGAAGGAGAGCTGGTCAGAGTCCACGGGGTGGAACGAACCGTCGAGGAGCGTTACCTTCAGCTTGTCCACAGCGTAGCCAGCGAGCACACCATTGGCCATAGCCTTCTGGAAGCCCTTCTGTACGGAGGGGATGAATTCCTTAGGTACGTTACCGCCCTTGACTTCGTCTACGAACTGTAGGTCGCCTTCGAAGCCTTCGTCAGCGGGCTCTACACGTACGATGATGTCAGCGAACTTACCACGACCACCGGTCTGCTTCTTGTACACTTCGCGGAGCTCGACGGGCTTCGTGATAGCTTCCTTGTAGGACACCTGGGGCTTACCCTGGTTAGCCTCTACCTTGAACTCACGCTTCAGACGGTCGATGATGATCTCTAGGTGGAGCTCACCCATACCGCTGATGACGGTCTGACCGGTCTCTTCGTTGGTCTGTACACGGAAGGTGGGGTCTTCTTCGGCGAGCTTAGCCAGACCGACACCCATCTTGTCCATATCCTTCTGCGTCTTAGGCTCGACAGCGATACCGATAACGGGCTCGGGGAAGTCGATCGACTCGAGGACGATGGGGTTCTCTTCGTCACAGAGCGTGTCACCCGTACGGATGTCCTTGAAGCCTACACCGGCACCGATGTCACCGCAGCCGATGACCTCCATGGGGTTCTGCTTGTTGGAGTGCATCTGGAAGAGGCGTGAGATACGCTCCTTCTTCTCTGAGCGAGAGTTGTAGACGTAGGAGCCTGCGGGGAGCTCACCGGCATAGACACGGAAGAAGCAGAGGCGACCTACGTAGGGGTCGGTAGCGATCTTGAACGCAAGAGCGGTCAGAGGAGAGCTGGGGTCGACCTTGCGGACGATCTCCTTCTCTGGATCACGTGGGTCGGTACCGATGACCTCGGGGTTGTCCATTGGGCTGGGCAGGTAGGCTGCGACAGCGTCGAGGAGCGTCTGTACCCCCTTGTTCTTGAAGGACGAACCGCAGAGCATGGGGTTGATCTTCATCGCGAGCGTACCCTTACGTAGGGCGGCACGGATCTCAGCCTCGGTGATCGTGGAGGGATCATCGAAGTACTTCTCCATCAGGACATCGTCACAGTCAGCGAGCGTCTCGAGCATCTTGTCGCGCCATTCTTCGGCCTCGGCCTGGAGCTCAGCGGGGATGTCGATCGTGTCGTAGTGAGAGCCCATCGTCTCGTCGTCCCAGACCAGAGCCTTCATCGTCACGAGGTCTACGACCCCACGGAAGGTCTCTTCCTGACCGACAGGGATCTGGATAGGACATGGAGTAGCCCCTAGGATGGTCTTGATCTGGCGGACAACCTCAAAGAAGTTGGCCCCCGAGCGGTCCATCTTATTTACGTAGCAGATACGGGGTACACGATACTTGTCGGCCTGACGCCATACCGTCTCACTCTGAGGCTGTACACCACCCACTGCGCAGAAGGTAGCTACTGCACCATCGAGGATACGGAGCGAACGCTCTACCTCTACGGTGAAGTCCACGTGCCCTGGGGTGTCGATCAGGTTGATCTTGTACTTCGTATTGTCGTAGTTCCAGAAGGTCGTCGTAGCAGCAGAGGTGATCGTGATCCCACGCTCCTGCTCCTGCTCCATCCAGTCCATCGTGGCACCCCCGTCATGTACTTCACCGATCTTGTGGGTAAGACCCGTGTAGAAGAGGATACGTTCGGACGTGGTCGTCTTCCCGGCATCGATGTGAGCCATGATGCCGATATTTCTCGTAAGTTCTAGGTGTTTGTGGTCAGCCATTGTCTTTTGCCTTTCTTAGAATCTGAAGTGAGCAAATGCACGGTTGGCTTCAGCCATACGGTGCATATCTTCCTTACGCTTGAAGGCAGCACCCTGGCTATTGAAAGCATCCACGATCTCTGCTGCGAGCTTATCGGCCATGGTCTTGCCACCACGCTTGCGAGCATAGAGGATGAGGTTCTTCATAGAGATAGACTCTTTACGCTCGGGGCGGATCTCCGTTGGCACCTGGAAGGTAGCACCACCGATACGGCGGCTCTTTACTTCTACCTGAGGAGTGATGTTGTCAAGAGCGGCCTTCCAGATCTCGAGCGGAGTCTTGTCCTCCTGCTGGATCTTCTTGCCGACGATCTCAAGCGCGGTATAGAAGATATCGAAGGCGATGCCCTTCTTACCGTCGTACATCAGGTGATTAACGAACTTCGTCACCTTTACGTCACCA
>NZ_CAJPPN010000054.1 GCF_905372525.1 uncultured Porphyromonas sp. | reverse complement strand
GGGGAGGGATGGAGGTTTTTTCGTGAATGTTTGCATCGTAAGGAAGTATTTTATAACTTTCGGGCAGAATTCGAGGGAAAGCCTCTCGATATAAGTCATAATAATAATGGATAATCAAGTATTCCCTGAGATGATCAAGGATGATTGAGACCCAGGGCTGTAAAGCCCCTGCATGAGACTGGGTTGGCCGCCCAGTAGTGTAGATCTAGGAGTCTTGTCATTCACTTTACGAAAGTAAATCCTCCTACTCGGCCACATTCTTCTACTAATATGTCCACACCGCGAGGGTGAGGAGCTGGGCTCAAAGCCCGTATAGTCTCTTGTACCCTTATCCCTTCGTACGTCTCATACTCCCCACAGTAGGGCTTTTGGCCTAGTGGGTGTGGTATCTACATTCCTCTCTTGACTTGGGTAGTCCTACCCGAGCCTCCTGTTACATTCAAATGAAAAGAGAATTATGAGACACTTATTTAAGTATACGCTCGGATTATTAGCTCTCCTATTTGCCGTCTCATCGTGTAAGAAGAACGAGATAGAAGAGCCCTCCCTAGATCTATCGACAGCCTCCCTGACCTTCACAAAGGCTGCTTCGGATCAGACCCTCAACGTGCAGACCAACAAGGATAATTGGAATGCCTTCGTCGCAGGTCAGAGTGACTGGATTGCCCTCGAGCAGCAGGGTACAAGCCTACGGGTAAAGGTCACCGCTAATACCGGAGGGAACGAGCGCCGCTCCACCATCGTCGTCAATGCTGGTGGACTACAGAAGCAGGTCTCTGTGAGCCAGAGCGCCGGAGATGCTGTCCTAGACCTGTCCAAGGCCGAGCTAACCTTCGAAGCTAAGGGAGGCACGACACCCGTCTCCTTCGGTAGCAATGCCTCGGGGATCAAGGTCGAGGTCACTACAGGTGCTGACTGGCTCTCTGTCGGCTCTGTCTCCCAGAATAGCTTCGCCGTCACAGCCAAGGAAAATACCGCTAAGGGAAGTCGCGAAGGTAAGGTTACCCTGACCCTCGGGACGACGATCAAGGAGCTCAAGGTCACTCAGGAGGGTACGGCTGTCTACATCCTGCCCTTCCTAGATAAGTACCCCGCCAACTATAGAGAGGTCTACAACTACGAGATGTCTCGCGGGAGTGCCCTCATCTCTGTCCCCGATGGGCTCTTCAATACGACGACCTACCGCTTCGTCACCAAGAGCGAAGTGATGCCACTCATCCAGTATGAGTTCGCCTCAGCTACGAGCCCCAACTTCTCCAAGTCCTCCGTCCTTTCGCTCGACCCCAAGCTGGTCGAAGAGCCTGCCTTCGAGGAACAGCTGAAGAAGTATGGCTTCGTGAAGGGAACGCCCTCCGGCGATAGGAAGACCAAGCTGCTGGTACCCTACACCAATGACAAGATCAGCCTAGGCCTGACCATCACGATCCAGCCTAACGGTGCTCAGCTTGACTTCGTCTACAAGCCCGTACAGAAGGATGCCTATGAGACCTTCAAGGGTCTCCCCATGCTCAAGATCGGCGAGGTCCTCAGTAGCCGTACTGAGAAGGTCAATAGCGGTAAGAAGCGTGCCGATGTACAGAAGCTCGAGGAAAAGAGTACGCTGAATACACAGATGAGCAAGAAGGAGCTTGACTTCTTTGATGTGCCCACCACTAGCTCCTACGAGACGGAGTTTGTCCGTGGCTACTTCTATGTCGTAGAGGGCTCCGGTATCCCCAAGGGTGATGAATACATCGACTGCATAGAAGAGGTGCTCGCCCTCTATCCGAAGTTCACCCTAGGCTTCTGGCAGGATAAGGTAGACCAGAAGTTCTATCCCACGAGGGAGTTCGAAAAGCTCATGGCTGATAATGGGTATCCCTTCCTCCGTGTGAATAGAAACTTCTATATCTACTACAGCGACACCGCCAAGAAGGCCTACTTCGTCGGTACTGGTAAGTACAATGATAAGTTCGTCCTAAATGCTCACCTAGCTATCGTCAATCTAGGCAAGAAGTCGAGTGCGCTACTGAGCATCCCCCGAGGAGCCGGAGACTACAAGGCCTACTTCAAGGCTCTTGATCGAGAAGAGTATGAGCTCAATCAGCAGCTCGACCGCATCACCAAGCGTCTCGAGAAGGCTCTCAAGGCTAAATAGTCACACCCCTTCCTATAGCGAAATTCCCTCCGTCCAGCACCTATTGGGCGGAGGGATTTCCCTTGAGGGGGTATCGTTCATATCCATTCACACCCTAATCCACTATTTTCATCCATGAGACGGATACTAAGCCTCGCTATGGGGCTCTTCGTCGGCCTCCTCTTTCTGTCTGCTTGCAAGAGCAATAGCGATATAGAGGAGCCTACCCTAGAGCTCTCGACAAGCACCCTAACCCTAAAGCAAGAAGCATCAGAACAGACTCTCACCGTACAGACCAACAAGGAGCATTGGAGCGCCTTCTCCCCCACCGAGGGACGAGGGGGCTGGCTGACGCTCCGACAGGAGGGGCAGACCCTCAGGGTCTCAGCCCAAGCCAATAACGGAGCCGAGGAGCGCTCGGCCGTGATCCTCGTGAGTGCCGGAGGGCTACAGCGTCGAGTAGACGTACGTCAGGCAGCCTCCACCACGATCATTGAGCTGACGACCACCCACCTAACCCTACCCGCTGAGGGCGGGCGAGGACGTATCGTCTACGATACCAATGCCGACAACCCTAGGGCAGAGGTGAGTGCCTCCGCAGACTGGCTCTCCATCCTCTACCAGGCTCGGGGTGTCTTCACCCTAGAGGCTAAGCCGAACGACGGGACACTCCCCCGCAGTGCCAAGGTCACCCTCACTGCAGGCGCCCAGACCCGAGAGGTCGAGGTCACTCAGCGGGCTGCCAAGGAGTATATCCTCCCGATCCAGAAGTTCCCTGCGACGATCCAGGAGGTACTGCGGTATGAGCAGGACCGCTCGAGCTCACTCACTCGTAGCCGAGAGTCCACGAATGCTGTCTACTTCCGCTACGCTACACAGAGTAGCCTGATGCCCCTCCTCGAGTACGAGTATGAGAGTGAGCAGAGCCGAGGCTATCGTGCCGCTAACGTCCTCTGCCTAGATAGCAAGTACCTACGGGGGAATGAGACCTTCCTCGCCTTCCTCCAAGAGCAGGGCTACGAGCGGGTCGCCGGCAAGTCCGCGGACCAGGAGATCTACAAGAACAAGACCCTCCCGATCAACCTCACTGTCGTCTACGATGAGTCGGGGCAAGCCCTACTCAAGACGACCTATTCACCACGTCAGGACAGAGCCTATCCGACCTTTGGGCAGCTCCCGATGACGAAGCTCATCCCTGCAATCAGTGACCGTGACCGAGGTATCCATGGCTGGAAGCAGGCCGAGGTACAGCGCAAGGAGCGCGAGGAATGGCACGGAGTACATAATAAGGGTCTCTCCCGAGAGGGCGAGTACGACCGCTATGATGGGGGGACCTCTCTGGACGGAGAGATCGCCCGTGGCTACTTCTACACCGTAGCCGATGAGAATATCCCAGCCGATGATCCCTTCGTGGGTGAGGTCTCCACGGCTCTGGCTATTTACCCCAATGTCACGTTGGCCTTCTGGCAGGATGCTCTTGGGAAGTATTACCTGACCGATGAGGTCCGGGCACTACTCCAGAGCAAGGGTTATGCCTACCTGCGTACCCTCGATGGGGGATACCACCTCTTCTACAGCTCAGCGGACAAGGTCGCTTTAGCGATACGCCCTGCTATGCTCCAGGGCAAGGCCGTCGTGGAGATACAGGCCTACCTGATCGACCTACAGATGGGAAGCTCTGCACGCCAGCGAGCTAAGACCATCACCGGGGCGACACTACTAGATCACTACCATCGGCTCGCTCAGCAGATCGAGCTTCGGGTGAGACGGACACGGATCCTATCTTCCCATCACTAGCAGATAACTAACGAAGAACATACACCGATACATCATGGTAGACACCTGTGGGGAAGAACCCCTTCCCCACAGGCTCTCCCCACACGCCTATGAAACGAATAGCGAACTACCTCTTAGGGCTACTTGCCCTGCTCCTCCTACTACCCTCCTGCAAGAGCAATAGTGAGGTCGAGGAGCCTACCCTAGAGCTCTCCACGAGTACCCTCACCTTCACCCGAGAGGCTGGGGAGCAAACCCTCACCGTACAGACCAATAGGACGGAGAGCTGGCTGGCGACCTCTCCCAAGGAGGGGGAATGGCTGACCCTCCGACAGGAGGGGCAGACCCTACACGTCGCCGTCAAGCCCAATACCTCGGCTGAGGCACGTAGTACCGTGCTCATCGTCAATGCTGGGGGACTGCAGCGCAAGGTCCTAGTGAGACAGCAGTCGGGCGACCCTATCCTCAACCTCGGTCAGACGAGCGTCTTCCTCCCCGTGGCGGGAGGACGTCAGACGATCTCCTATACGAGCAATGCGGAGGAGCTCCGAGTGGAGGTTCCCGCTCCTGCCTCTTCCTGGCTCTCGGTCACTGAGGCTGTCCGTGGGAGCTTTACCCTCGTAGCACAGCCCAATCCAGAGCAGACCAGCCGCTCCACCCGTCTCATCCTCACCCTCGGTACGACGTCCCGTGAGCTGGAGGTCATCCAGGAGGGTAAGACCGCCTTCATCCTCCCACTGCTCTCCTTCCCCTCTCGTCTCTATAGTGTGATGAGCTATGAGCAGGGTAGGGGACACTACGTCCTAGAGGCACAGCCGGGTGACGAGGATAATCCCACGATCATGCGCTTCATCACCCGGAGTGAGGTCATCCCCTTTGTACAGTACGAGTTCCTCTCGAGCTCTAGCCCGAGCTACTACCATGCGATGATGCTCTATATGGACGAGCATCTCGTGCGGGACAATGCCGCCTTCGATGCCTGCCTCCAGGCCTATGGCCTCGTCAAGGAGCCCGGGGCAAAGGGTGCTCAGAAGGTGCTCTACAAGAGTACCAAGGCCGAGCTACCGATACATCTCCTCGTGACGTTCTTCACCGGCGGGGCTCGCCTAGACTTTGTCTATATGCCTCGTCAGCCAGAGGCCTACAAGACCTTTGCCTCCCTGCCGATGACCCGTATGCATCCCTTCCTCGGCAGTAGACCACTAGGGATCCCTGGGAAGAAGCGTGCCGATGTCCGTGCCTTCGAGCTAGGCGAGGGGAACGAGCCCCTGCCCGGTACCCCAGATAGCCACGACCTCTTCGAGCCCAAGACCCCCTTCGATGGGGAGAATACACGAGCCTACCTCTATGTCGTCTCCACGGAGAAGAACAAGATCCCGAAGAATGACCCCTACATCGATGTCGTCGGTGGTCTAGTGGCCCTCTACGATGACTTCCACCTCGGGCTCTGGCAGGACAAGGTCGATGGTAAGGCCTATCCTACACATGAGTTCCTCACGCTGCTGACCCGGGCTGGCTACCCATACCTAGGGCAACTCAAGGATGGAGCCCAGGTCTTCTACAATAGGGAGAAGCGCCTAGCCTATATCCTATCCCCAGCGGAGAATGATGGGCAGGCCCTGCTGGAGATCATGGTAATCTATATGAACCCCACCTCTGGGGGGAGCTCTATCCGCTACCAGCTAGACCATCGCCGTGCGGTGAGGTCGCTCAGAGATGAGCTCCGCCAGCTCTCCGAGCTCCATCAGCTCTACCGTCTCCGCCGTCGGGGCTAGTGACGCTCCGATCGGTGTGCTTCGACACCTAGTAGGAGCTTATCCCAAAACGAGTTATCCCTCTCTAGGGAGTGCCCAAAAGGGCTCTCGGTAAGAACGCCCTCATCACCTATGTAAGGTGATGAGGGCGTTCCTTATAGGAGCGCAGATGCGCTCTCGGTATGTTCGTTGTGACGCTCTCGGTATGTTCGTTTTGGGGATGGTATATACCTCCCGATAATCACCTCGGCGAAGGGAGACTTGGGGGGCGTATGCTCCTCCCAATTCCCCTTTAGGTAGAGAAGACCAATGAGTGCGGGTTTCCTCCTATGCTACGGCCTACCAGAGCCCCATCCATCCCCGTAGTATCTAGTACGTTATCCCCGAGGAGTCTTGTGTGTCAGCCGTAGGAGGAGCGGGGACTGAGGAAGAAATTTGCTGGATATTTTGTATTTCCAAATACAATTGTCTACCTTTGAACGGAGAAAGGGGTAGTTACTACTCCCCTTAGGAATGAATAAAGAACTTATGAACGAACAAACGAACCCAGACATGCTCTCGGGCTTCTGAAGTTCACGGTGATTGTTATTCACCTACGTCCCCGTGGGTCGGCCCCCCACCACGTATCGTATGAGCCTCAGGAGTCCTTACCTTCACTCTCAAACGTACGCCCATGGCCACAGACATTACACCTTCATCTCCCACCAGCAGAGTAGACTCCACTGCTATACACTAGCTACCTCCTTAGGAAGTCCCCTCCGCCCCCATCCCCTACTTATCCCCAGCACTCTCCCTCCCTCACGATAGGGGAGGCATAGATGGATCGTAGGACACACAGCGATTCCAGAGTAGATACTTTCTTGTTGATACCCCCCATCGCTCCAGTGGTTAGCCCCTAGGCTACCTCAGGAGAATGACACGTAGCATCATAGCTATCAGGTAGGGTATATGTATCCTCTCTACACCTTTCCCCCCACCCCCTAGACGGCATGGTGCACTCGACATCCACTCCAGAGGCACCCCTATCTGTATAGGCCATATAGCTATTATCCAGAGCACCCCAGCTCCCTCCCCCATCTCTGAGCGAGTAGGGCACATGCTCCACTTCCCCCGACCCACTCATACAGTGCTTCATATCACATGATGAGATATAGATTACTCCATACGCTCCTCGCCCTAATGCTCCTAGTACCCCTCTCCTGCAAGCAGCAGTCCGAGGTAGAGGAGCCCAGCCTAGAGCTCTCCGCTACGACCCTGACCTTCGCCAAGGAGGCAGGTGAGCAGAGCCTCACGATTATGACCAACAAGGATACTTGGTCAGCCTTCTCCCCGCAGGAGAATACCTGGATCGCACTTACCCAAGAGGGACAAACACTACGTATACGCGTCCGAGCGAACGACCAAGGACAGGATCGTCAGGGCGCAGTCCTCATCAATGCTGGAGGACTACAGCGACGTGTCTCCATCCAGCAGCGAGCCGCCGAAGCCTACCTCGATATAGCGACGCCCCTCGTCGCCTTCCCCACAGAGGGAGGAGAGCAACAGATCACCTACACGACCAATGTGGAGCCTGTACAGATCGAGCTCCCCAGCTCCCCCGACTGGCTCACACTCAAGCGGCAGACACACACAGGCTTCACCCTCACAGCTAAGCCCAATGCCGGGAAGGCTCGGCGCACAGCGACCATATCACTTACCCTAGGGACAAAGACCCAAGAGGTCTCCGTCGTCCAGGAGGGGAATAGCCCCTATATCTTCCCCCTACTGGACTTTCCCAAGGATCTCTACAGCACCCTTCGCTACGAAGAGCAGCGGGGGCACAAGCTCCTCTACGCCAAGGAGGGGACGGATGAGCAGTACCCGACTTACCGCTTCCTGACCAAGAGCCGGGTGGTACCCTTCGTCCAGTACCAGTACAACGAGATCACGAGCCCGGGCTTCACGATGGCGACCCTCCTCTACACCGACCAGTCCCTGATCAAGGGGAACGCGGACTTCGAAGAGGCAGTCAAGGCCTATGGCTTCGTCAAGGGGACGAGCTCACCAGACAACGTCTATACGGTGTACAACAATGACAAGCTCCCGCTACAGCTCCTCGTGACCCTCTTCACCGGAGGAGCTAAGCTAGAGTTCGTCTACGACCCCGTACAGCGGGCTAAGTACCCGACCTTTGCCCACCTGCCGATGCAGCACCAGACGCTCTTCCTCGGGAGCCGAAATCTGGACAAGATGGGCAAGAAGCAGGAGGACGTCCGCAAGTACGAGACGCAGCAGGGTAGTCGGCGAGATGAGAATACGCCAGGGATGTATGACCTCTTCATCCCCAGCAAGTCCCTCGAGGAGGAGATCGTCCGTGCCTACTTCTATATCATCACCCCGACCCAGCTCGATGATCCCTACCTCTATGTCGTGGAGGATGTCCTGGCCTATTACTCCAAGATCAACCTCGCCTACTGGCTGGACGAGATCGATGGACACTACCACCTGACTCAGGAGGTGCAGGAGCTCTTCACTCGGGAGGGCTTCCCCTACTACGGGCAGACGCAGAATGCTAGCTATGTCTTCGTCAATAGAGCCAAGTCGCAGGCCTACGTCCTACGCCTCTTCAAGTACCGAGGTGACCTCGTCCTAGACATCCAGTCGCACTTCATCGAGATCAATGATGGAGGGGGCTCAGCCCGTGAACTCCTCGCCACGAGCTCTATCGCTCGCCGCAAAGCCTTCCTCCAGCGTCTCGAGGCTCGCAGCCGGCACCTCACTCCACAGCTAAGGAGTGCATCTACTAAGAGAAGATAAGAACCCTCATATAGATAAGGAACCCCAATAATTGGGTAATAACTTCACCCTTTAATTCAAGGAATAGAACAATGAAAAGAACAGTACTGACCCTCTCGCTCCTGGCTGGACTGGCGATCACGGCCTGCCAGAAGGAGCTAGACCAGGCTCCTCCCACAGGTCAGGAGCAGCAGAGCTCTTCCGATCTGCGCTCTGATCGACTCCCCTCCAATCTCCCCACCGCGGGAGCTATCCCCGGGGAACTCTACGTCCGCGTCCATCGCAGTGCCAAGGAGGGCCTCCGAGCCTTCGATGCCGGGAGTAGTACCGCTATGCAGGCACTCCCCTCTCTCTTCTCCTCTACGTTACAGAGACTAGGCGCCAGCTCGATGGAGCCTCTATTCCCCATCGACCCCCGCTACGAAGGACGTATGCGTAGGGCAGGGCTCGACCTCTGGTACGTCGTCCGCTTCGACGAGAAGCAGGACCTGAAGGCTGCTATGCAGTCCCTGATGAGTGTCCCTGAGATCGACTACACCGAGCCTGTCCTCCAGCTAGCATATCCACAGGGAACGCCCGTGGGTGTAGACCTGCCCCCTGCTAGTAGGCATGATGCGACGTTGCCATTCAATGACCCGCAGCTGGCAGACCAGTGGCACTACAACAATACGGGGACAGGAGACCATAGAGTGGCAGGTGCCGATATCGGCCTCTTCAAGGCTTGGGAGACACAAGCTGGGAAGTCCAACGTTATCGTCGCTATCATCGATGGCGGGATTGACACCGATCACCCCGACCTCGTAGACAACCTCTATGTCAACGAAGCGGAGAAGAATGGGAAGCCTGGCGTGGACGACGATAACAATGGGGTCGTCGATGACGTCCATGGGGCTAACTTCATCTCTACCTACAATGGCGGTAAAGGACACCCCAAGCTTTACCCCGATGATGTCTCCCACGGGACACACGTAGCAGGGACAGTAGCTGCTCGGAACAATAATGGTATCGGAGTCTCTGGTGTCGCTGGGGGGAATGGTAGCACAGGCTCGGGTGCCCGCCTGATGAGCTGCCAGATCTTCGGTGTAGAACGTGAGAACGGGAACTCCCAGCGAGCCCTCGTCTATGCGGCTAATAACGGTGCTGTCATCGCTCAGAACTCCTGGGGCTTCCGCTACAACGCTGGGATTACGGAGATCCCTGAGTCCCTCAAGGACGCTATCGACTACTTCATCAAGTATGCTGGCTGTGACGATAAGGGGAACCAACTCCCCACCTCCCCGATGAAGGGTGGGGTAGTCATCTTCGCCGCCGGTAATGATGGTCAGGACTACCGCTCCTTCCCTGGAGCCTACCCACCTGTCATCGCTGTCTCCTCGATGGGGCCAGGATGGAAGGCCGCTCCCTATACCAACCGCGGTGACTGGGTCGACATCATGGCTCCAGGGGGAGATGAAAGATATTCTAAGGGTGGCGTGCTCAGCACACTCTCCAAGAAGATTATGAAGACACAGGAGTACGGCTACATGCAGGGTACCTCCATGGCCTGCCCCCACGTATCTGGTATCGCTGCTCTGCTCGTCTCTGAGTTCGGGAAGCCGGGCTTCACCAACAAGGACTGTGAGATCCGCCTCCTCGGCTCCCTCAAGGAAAAGGATATAGACGCAGAGAACCCCTCCTACAGAGGTCGCCTTGGCCGAGGCTATATCGATGCCTCCATGCTCTTTGCATCCAACAGCGGTATCAAGCCCAAGACAATCACTGATGTCAAGGTAGAGAATATCTCCTTTACGACGGCTGATGTCTCCTGGACTGGTGTCGAAGCCCAGGGTGGGAAGCCTCTGGAGTACCGCTTCTACCTCTCCGAGACCCCTCTGACAGAGGCTAACTATGAGAAGGTCAAGGATGCACTCTATGCCCGTATCAATGGTCTGGGCTACGCCAAGGGGGCTAAGGTAGCTGTACCTCTGGCTGCCCTCAAGGACAATACGAAGTACCATATCGGTGTCGTAGCTGTCGATAGATGGGAGCAGAAGTCCCTCCCCACCTTCGCTGAGTTCACGACGCGTAAGAATAACCCTCCTGTCCTCAAGCTCGAGGCCGAAGGGAAGCTACGAGTCTCCTCTGTCCAGAAGCCAACCTTCACAGTCGCTATCTCTGACCCTGATGGACATAAGTTCTCCGTCAATGTCGGTGGAGAGACCAGAGGGGTGAGCTATGAAGAGGTCAAGGATGGTAAGATGAAGTTCACCCTGCGTGCTGTCGCCGAGCCCGGTAAGTACGAGATCAAGCTCACGGCTACCGATATCCTCGGTGCTAAGTCCGAGCTCACTGTACCCTTCGAGGTCTACACCTACGTCGCTCCTACCTTCAACAGTAGCCAGCAGCCCGCTCAGATCGTAGGCCTATCGCAGCAGCTCCCCATCGAGATCCCAGCCCTCTTCTCCACCAGCACGGAGGGAGTACCTCTGACCTACAAGGCTACGAGCTCTGATGCCTCTGTCGCCTCGGTGAGCATCTCCAACCAAGGCAAGCTCATCATACAAGGGCTCAAGACGGGTACCTCGACGGTCACCGTAGAGGTCAATGATGGCTTCAGCCCTGCGATCCGCACCACGATCCCCGTACGTGTCGTCACGAACGTCTCCGATGTCCTCTACGCAGCCTACCCCATCCCTGCGAAGACGACGATGAACCTCGCCGTCAATCCTAGAGCCGGTCAGGTCACCGTAGAGATCTACAGCCTCCTCGGAGCTAAGGCCTACGAGAACAAGCACAACGTATCGGGTGATGGTACGATCAGACTCTCTGTCGGCAAGCTTGCCCCAGGAGCCTACACGCTGAAGGTGAAGTCTGCCCAAGGCACCACCACGAAGTCCTTCGTCAAAAACTAATCTTCCCTCCCTATGAACAAGAAAGCATATTCGCTGCTCCTGCTGGCATCCCTGCTCTGTGGTACGACACTGCAGGCTCAGAAGAAGGTCGCAGCCACTCGCTCACTTCCCCTGCTGGAGCTGTCGGCTGACGCTCGTACCTCCGCCCTCGGGGGGAACCACTATGGCGAGAGCGATGTAGCCCATATCTACGCTAACCCCACCTCACGTCTCTATCAGGACGGACTCCTATCAGTCTCGGCTGCTGGGCAGTTCTTCGGTAAGGTCGAGGGGCTAGAGGGCTCCCTCGGACTCTATGACGTCACGGCTGGTCTCCGCCTCGGTAACCAGGCCTTCTTCGGCGGCATCCGCTATCTGGGGGGACTGAAGTACTACCCTGTAGACAATAATGGGGTTATCGCCAAGCAGGCTCGTACGCTCAAGGACTATGCCCTAGACCTCGGCTATGCCCTCCGCTTCGGGACGCTCTCGGCCTATGCTACGGGGAGCTATATCTCTACCGATCAGGGGAGCAGTGCCTCGACCTTTGTCTTCGGTCTAGGAGCCTTCTATCGGAGCAGTGAGGAGATCGCCAAGACGGGGATCGACTTCGTCGTCGGGGCTAAGCTTCGCAACCTTGGGCCAAGCTTCCAGCAGCGCGCTCATGGTCCCTCCATCTATCCACCTGCCTCTGTAGGTGCTGGGGGTGAGATCGGCTATGGGGTAGAGGGTGAGCATCATCTGTCCTTAGGGCTCGGTGCGGACTACTTCTTCCTCCCGAATGATGCTTCCTCCCTGCTCATGCACTTCGGAGGTGAGTATCTCTATCACCAGCTCGTAGCTGCACGCCTGGGTTATAGCCTAGATACGAACGGAGCTAAGGCCTTCAGTGTCGGTCTTGGGCTCCGCTACCATCAGTTTGCTCTCGATGGTACGTACATCACTCCTCGGGTGAGCGGGGGGAAGTCAGCCTTCCAGCTGACGCTTGGCTATAGCCTCTAGGCTCATCCCCCTCCACCTCTTTAGCTAGAGGCTGGTTTTCTTTTCATTTTCTTGTTAGGTGGCTGCATCATAGCCTAGGCTACGGTGTGGCCACCTTTACTATTCTCTCGCCTCGGGGTACTGCTTTATGTGAGGGGCGTTGCTTCCCTCGCTATGAGTGTGCTCGGTGGCCATAGGGGAGAGCTTACGGCTCATAGCCCCTACACTTGGTATGCCACGCACTAGGCATAGAGCCCTGCGATAGGGCATATCTCTATACTCTTCTCCTAGAGGGCAGTTTGCTAGAGCTTCATCGGGATAGATGGAGTCTCTGCCCGATCATCCCGTACACATAATTGTAGCGCACTATGAGACAACTATTCAGATCTCTCCTCAGCCTATCTCTCCTCATCATCCTCCTCGCAGCCTGCAAGACGCAGGAGCTACCCGAGGAGGTCACGCTCGAGCTCTCCACGACGAGCCTAACCTTCGACAAGGGGGGCTCGGAGCAGACCCTTACCGTCACGACCAATCGTAGTCACTGGACGGCCACCTCACCTCAGGAGGCCGACTGGGTCGTCCTCACGCAGGAGGGCAATACCCTCAAGGTACGAGCAAAGGCCAACCAGCAGGGGCAGGATCGCCAGGGCTCTGTGATCGTGAATGCTGGTGGCGAGCAGCGCCGAGTCGCTCTTCGCCAGAGTGCCTCCGAGGTGCTCCTCGACCTCGGGGCTAATCGGGTGACCTTCCCCGTAGAAGGGGGACAAGAGGTCGTGACCTACTATGCTAATGTCGAGGAGCTCAGGGTCGAGCTCCCCACACCAGAGAGCTGGCTGACTGTCGATAGTCGGATCAAGGGACGTATCAGCATCACGGCCCAGCCCAACGAGGGGGAGGCACAGCGTACGGCGAAGATCAACCTCTCGACAGGGACACTCGTCCGTGAGATCGAGGTCGTACAGAGCGGATCGATCCAGTACATCCTCCCCCTACAGAAGTTCCCCGCTTCGCTTCAGGACGTGATCCGCTTCGAGCGTAGCCGCTTCAGTGAGCATACACGTACCCGGGAGCGTGGGGAGGTCGTACTCTTCCGCTATGCGACGCAGAGCACGCTGATGCCTCTCCTAGAGTATGAGTTCGAGAGCGAACGTAGTCGAGGCTACCAAGCCGCCATCACGCTCTGCCTGGATGACAAGTACCTACGTGACAACGCGAACTTCGCAGCCTTCCTCAAGGCCAATGGGTATGAGAAGGACAATACCCTCACGACACCCGAGCAGGATGTATATACGAACAAGACCCTCCCGCTGAACCTCAATGTCGCCTACGATCCCTCGGGGCAAGCCCTACTAGAGACGGTCTATATCCCCCGCCAGAGCAAGGACTACCCGACCTTTTCCAAGATCCCCCTCGAGGGTCGTATCCCCCTAGGTAGCTTCCGTAGCCAAGGTATACACGGGAAGACAAAGACTGAGATACGAGCCCAAGAGGTCACCTGGGGCGGTACGCTGGATGATGTCCTCTCCAATACGAGCTACGACCGCTTCAGAGCGACCAAGAGCCTAGAGGGAGAGGCCGTACGGGGCTACTTCTACGTGGCCAAGGATGACAACAAGCCTCAGGATGATCCCTACGTCGGCGAAGTCTCCAGTGTGCAGTCAATCTTCACCGACCTCTCTAAGGCCTTTTGGATGGATGCCCTCGGTCGCTCTTACCTCACCAAGGAGTTCCTTACCCTACTCACCAAGGGGGGCTATAGCTATATCCGTACCTTTGATGGGGGGTATATCGCCTTCTACAATGCGACTAAGCAGTATGCCTACATCGTCCACCAAGCCGTCACGGAGGGTAAGCCCAGCATAGAGATCCAGGCCTACAAGCTCAAGCTCCAGAACTCGGGTAACGTCCGTACGCTCCTCCAGCGAGGTGGCTCTGGGTATACCCTGCTGGATCGTAGACGTGAGCTCATCCGTCAGATACAGCTACGCATAGATCAGACACGTCGCCTGTAGGGTCTTCGATAGCGGTCTCCTTAGGTATGGGCTCGGCCAGATACCTGCAGGCCTACTGAGTCCTATCGGGACTCCGATCGCTCTATCGCTGGGTGTGGGGGCTGACGAGGGGGGGACTCCCTCCCCATCAGCCCCCTGCCTCCTCCGATAGTACCCCGCCCAAAGAGCTGCTTAGCCCTGGGGGAGAGTTCCTGCGATGATGAAAAGCTGTTCCTTCGTATGAAGTCTCCGAAGTGCGAGGTGTATACCATTGCTACCTCGCTTCGCAAGGTCTCTTAGGCATTAGGTGCATACCTCACATTATGTCACTCATCTAAGTCTCTATGATGCGGGTGTGAAGACCTCCGTTCGATAATCTTAATAGGAGTGAGCTGGGAATACCCTTCCGAGAGCTCTATCATAGACCTATAATGTCCTCTAGCGAGGATACGGTATGTTTGCCCCCGTCACCTTAGAATAATAGGTGATGGAGGCAAACTTTTTATATCCTATCCTGCCACCTCAGTACGTCCACTAGCCCCCCCGAGATGTGCGGTACAGCGCGAGCTAGGAGCGGGGGCTACCGCTCCTCCTACCCCTCTTACTAGCGTTGCCCCTCGCCTCACCTTAGTTCTCACCCCTATTGCCGTTGCTAGGTCGGGAATCTAAGAGAGGACGGAGGGTATTAGCCCTAAGAAGCTGTGAAAGTGATTTCCTCCTTAGAGAGTGAAGGTGGATAAGGAGAGCGCCTTTGAGAGCGCCCTTGTAGGTATAGGATGGCAGGACGGATGCACGAGGCTACAGAGAGGTAGAGAGGTCGAGGAGGACGGGGAAATCGGGAGTGTAGGGTGGTCAAAAAAAAACAGAGGGGATGGAGTGGTTAGGAGCTTGGAGAGGTTGGGGAAGGCGATGAGGCTGGAGTGGTTAGGTGGGTGGGGTGGTTAGGAGCTCGGAGAGGTTGGGGAAGGCGGGGAGGCTGGAGCGGTTAGGAGGGTAGGGTGGTCAAGGAGTCCAGAGGGAGGTGGAGAGGTTGGAGTGGTTAGGAGGGTGGGGTGGTCAAGGA
>NZ_CAJPPN010000053.1 GCF_905372525.1 uncultured Porphyromonas sp. | reverse complement strand
GGCTCGTAGGGGGAGGGCTGGGCAGGAGGCTGAGTAGGAGCAGTGGTCGAAGGCTGCTGTGGCGTATAGTGCCCCTGTGCCGTGATGCCCTGACGGCGGAGCTTATTGACCTCCGAGGTCAGGAGCTGCTCATCCATCCTGAGGATGCTCGCAGAGCTCTGGAGCAGTACTGCTCGCTGGATCATATCGGGGATGAGGGCGATGCTACGCATGATGTCGGAGATGAGCTCGGCTCGACGAAGCGGGTCGTGCTCCATCTCGTCACGGAAGAGGTCTATCTTGAAGTGGATGAAGTCCGTCTCGTGCTCATTGAGGAAGGCCTGTAGCTCGGCACTGCTGTGACTACGAGCGAAGGAGTCGGGGTCTTCGCCGTCGGGGAGTAGGACGACCTTGATGCTAAAGCCCTCCTCCAGCAGGAGATCAATCCCCCTAAGGGCTGCCTTGATCCCCGCTTGGTCGCCGTCATAGAGGACAGTGATATTGGTCGTGAAGCGTCGGATGAGCCGTATCTGCTCGATCGTCAGTGCCGTACCCGAGGAGGAGACAACATTCTCGATCCCCGACTGGTGCATGGAGAGCACATCGGTATAGCCCTCCACGAGGTAGCACTTATTGGCCTTGGAGATGGCACTCTTTGCCCAATAGAGCCCGTAGAGCTCACGGCTCTTGGAGTAGATCAGGCTCTCGGGGGAGTTGAGGTACTTAGCGATCTTGTCCCGCTTGCTCATGATACGACCACCGAAGGCGACATAGCGTCCACTGAGGTTGCGCACAGGGAAGATCACTCGCCCACGGAAGCGGTCGAAGGCAGTCGTCTGCCCCTCGGGCTGGATGGATAGCCCCACCTCGACAAGTCGCTTGAGCGAGTAACCTGCTCGCTCTGCCGCTGTCGTTAGGCTCGATCGGTCCTCGGGGGAGTAGCCGAGCCCAAACTTCGCTATCGTCTCCTCTCGGATGCCTCGCTCACGGAAGTAAGCCAGACCCACGGCTCGCCCCTCCTCGCTCTCTAGCAGCTGGTCTCGGAAGAACTTCGCCGCAAAGTCATTGAGGATAAAGAGCGACTCACGCTCATTATTGCGTTGCTTCTCCTCCTCGGTCTCCTCCCGCTCGACGACCTCGATGTTGTACTTCTTGGCCAGGTACTTGAGTGCCTCGCTGTAGGAGAGCTGCTCGTGCTTCATGATGAAGTTTAGAGGCGTACCTCCCTCCCCACAGGAGAAGCATTTGCAGATATTCTTGGCGGGATTGACGTAGAACGAAGGGTTCCTATCGCTATGGAAGGGGCATAGACCGACATAGTTCACCCCCTGACGGCGCAGGGTGATGAAGTCACTGACGACATCCAGGATCTGTGCTGTATCGAGGATGCGCTGGCGGGTCTGCTGATCGATCAAGGCCGTATAGGAGCTTAGGGGTGTAGCTGGCTAATGCGTGCAAGGTCCTCGGGGGTATCGATCCCGACCGTGGGCTCATCGGTGAGCTGTACCTGTATGTGTAGGCCTGCCGAGAGCCATCTCAGCTGCTCTAGGCTCTCCCCTTGCTCCAGAGGAGAGGCGGGTAACGAGCCTAGGCGATCCAGCAGGCTCGTGCGGAAGGCATAGAGTCCGATGTGCTTCAGATACTCATGCTGTGCAGCCCAAGCTCCCTCTACCCCTCTCAGATAGGGGATGACGGAGCGACTGAAGTAGAGGGCTCGTCCCGAGGAGGCACGTACGACCTTCACGGCATTGGGGTTGGCAAGCTCCTCATTGGTCGCTGTCGGGGGGAAGGGTTGAGCGAGTGTAGCGATCTGGGTCTCGGGGTCATCGAAGGCTCGGACCAACTGGCGGATATGCTCCTCGGCGATAAAGGGCTCATCCCCCTGAAGGTTGATAAGCACATCAGCCTCCTGCCCCAGACGCTCATAGGCTTCTAGGCAACGGGAGGTGCCGGAGCTATGATTGCCCGTGGTGAGGATCGCCCGATAGCCAGCCTGCGTGACTACGTCATAGATACGTTGGTCATCGGTAGCCACGGCCACCTCGGGGGTCACGAGGAGAGCCCGCTCTACGACATGCAGGATCATGGGCTTGCCCTGGATCAGCACAAGGGGCTTACCGGGGAAGCGTGTCGAGGCATAGCGAGCGGGGATAAGGGTAAGGATACGCATAATAGGGTCTGTCCATACTCCGAGCTCTGTCCTTAGAGCCCGATAGAATAACGAAAGATACGACATTTCCAGAAAAAGCCCTCACTACCATCCCTATCTCCCGTAGACAAAAGCCTTTATTCGCCTCCACCCCTAACCGCCATCGTGCGCCCCACATCCCTGTTATCGCCATCTCCACATCCCCATAATCGCTCCTCCTACATTCCGCACATCCCTCTATGAGCACCCCCACATCCTAGCCATCACGCCCCCACTCTTCCACACATCCCTCTATGAGCGCCCTCACATTCCAGCCTTCACTCCCCCACTCTTCCCCACATCTCTCTATGAGCGCCCTCACATTCCAGCCATCGCTCCCCGACTCTTCCCGCACCTCTCTATGAGCATCCCCACATTCTAGCCATCACTCCCCCACTCTTCCCGCACCTCTCTCTATGAGCATCCCCACATTCCTGCCATCACTCCCCCACTCTTCCCGACATCCCTCTATGAGCACCCTCACATTCCTGCCATCACTTCCCCACTCTTCCACACATCCCTCTATGAGCGCCCTCACATTCCAGCCTTGACGCCCCCCAAATCCCTACCATCGTTACTATCGCTCCACTTATACCCTCAGAGCCAATGGATGATCTCTTTTAGTATGCTTCTCGCTTTGATTCTTTAGCTCTTTGACGATAACCTTTCATGCCCAAGGAGGTATCTTAGCCGTATCTCTGGAACGCTAGACGTGAGTCCCGAGCAACGTAGTACAAAAGAGCCCCACAGAGGACATACCTAGAGCGATGTAGTGTACACGCGTGTATACTTCTGTGTACACGTTGGTACACTATGGTATACACACATGTACACTATTCCCTCCTAACTCGCTCTGTATCGCAGACTCTGAAAGGGCACTAGAGGACATACCGAGAGGACTTGACCGGACATATAATGTTCGCCTCCGTCACCTATGTAAGGTGACGGAGGCGAACATACCGAGTCCTCTTCTGGGCTCATTATAGGTCTGTGCACCCACTCACGAGAGGGTCGATATTCCCCCAACGGAGAGGGTGAAGCTCTACTCCTTGAGCCTTATCCAAGCACACACTACGATACTTTGGCAGAGAGGGTGCTCTCCCCTTCCCCCTACCTAGTACACATTACGACACCCCGGCAGAGAGGGGAAGGTGGAGGGAGAGCGTTGGGGTGCAAAAGAAAGATGAACGAGCTAAGCGATGGCGAAGAGGTCGTAGGGCGCAGTGAAGGACAGGAAGTCGGAGCAAAGACAGAGGAAGTAAAAAAGAGAGGGGCTACACCCCAAGTGAGGTGTAGCCCCTATAGGCTGAAGTAGCCTAAGAATAATGCCTAGAACGTGTACTTGATACCGACCTGTGCTCTCCAGCGAGAGTTGATATCAGAGTATGTCCAGGGGTGAGGGGTAGATGAGGAGAAACTGTATTCCTTCTTTTTCTCGTCATACGTGAGGGGCGAGATGCTGTTGTACTTTACCCTTGGCTCCATCCCCCAGCCTCGGTTGAGGAGGTTGCCGATATTGATGATGTCGGCATTGAGCTGTAGGGTATGACGGCGACCACCGACGTTGAGGTAGAAGTCCTGAGCGAAGTGTAGGTCGAACTTGTGGAAGAAGGGAGCCATGAAGGCATTACGTGGAGCGATCTTACCCTTGTAGGCAGCGATGTCTGGGTGATCCTTGAGGAACTGCTCATAGGTGTAGGCAGACCACTTACCCTTGAGTGCCGTCTCGGGGAGATAAGCGAGGTCATTAGATCCCTTACCATCACCATTGAGGTCTGTGTAGGAGAGGACAGAGTAACGAGGGCCAGACTGACCGGTGTAGATGATACCGATGGTCGTAGCGAAGTTCTTGGCATACTCTACACGATAGTTGAGCTGACCGACGATGCGGTGGCGAGTATCGAAGTTGGAGTAGTAGAGCTCGTCGCCATTGATATCATTGGAGTAGTTGTAGATCCAGTTGGAGACAGCCTGTGAGGAAAGTCCATCATTGGCAGCCTTCGTCTCCCCAAAGGTATAGGCAACAGAGGCATCGAGGCCGAAGGCAAAGTCCTTGCTGAGGGTAGCAGTGAGGTTGTAGCTATATCCCTTAGAGGAGTTCGACATATGGATGAGGTTGGAGTACTTATTGCGCTCTACTCTGTTGTAGACCGTACGCTTGACACCATTACCATGATCCATCGGAGTAGTCTCCTCGAGACCAAGATCCTTGTAGCGGATATTATTGAGGGTCTTGGTGTACATTCCCTCAAGTGTAGCCTTGATGCCGAAAGGCAGGCGGGCCTCGAAGGCGAGGTTAGAGCGCCAGACCTGAGGATAGACGAAGTTCTTACCTACCATATCGATCTCCGTGGAGCCTGGTAGCATATTAGCTTGCCCCTGAGGGGAGAGAGGATCGGCGGTGAAGCGGACGTTATTGCGGGCATCATCGTTGTCGCGAGAGGTACGAGCGTACTCAATACCACTATTGGAGAAGCTATTGGAGATCCAGACGAAGGGGACACGCCCAGTGAAGATACCCGATCCCCCACGCAGGAGATAGCGGTTGTCATCGTCTATCGTATAGCGGAAGCCAAAGCGGGGAGAGAAGAGAGGCTTGAGGGGAGGAAGGTAGTTATTGGTAACACCATGCTTCTGAGCCAGCGCAGAGCTATTGAATGCTGCGTTAGCCGTCGGACGGTCTATGAAGAAAGGCATATCGATACGTAGCCCGAGGGTGAGACGGAGTTTGTCCGATACCTTCCACTCGTCCTGTGCATAGAGGCCGATCTGCCCTGCGGTAAAGCGTGGAGCCCAGCGAGGGTCGTTGGTAACCGCCGTATTGACGGAGGAGTAGTTGAAGTTCTGTGGACCTATCTCATCGGCTGTACCGATCTTCAGGAAGTCCTCGAGTCCAGTAACCTCGATTGGTTTGTTAGGATCTAGTGGATTGGGGACCTTTCGGTTGCGATAAGAGTAGGCTCCGTAGAGGTTGGCGATAAAGAGGTTCCTCATACGGAAGAGCTCGTTATGCGTCCCGAAGGTGAAGCTGTGGTTACCGAGGTTGAGCGAGAGGTTGTTGGTCAGCGAGAAGATGTCCTGATCTAGCTCGTTGGCGGGAGTATGCTGATCCACCCCAGCCTGTATCTGACGGTTTGACCCGAGGTCAATAGAGAGGAAGGGGAAGGGCTTACCATTGTAGAAACGCTTGTCACGGATACCGCTGTAGCTGACGCGTAGCTCATTGGAGAGATTGGCATTCAGCTTAGAGTTCAGCTCAGCGACGATGGTGTTGGTGATGCTACGTCTGTAGTACCCCGTATTGTAGAAGAGCATACTAGTGGGGGTGTTGCTGAAGACGTAGGGCTTGTCGTTGATGTGACTGTAGCGCAGGGTCAGGTGATGGGCCTGATTGATATTCCAGTCGAGACGGAAGAGCCCCTTGTAGGTACGGTTGGGGATGTCTCGTGACTGGTATCCGCCAGCATCGTAGCCGAGTTCCTTGAGCTTCTGCTGTACCTTGTCGGCTTCCTCCTTGGTGATCTTGGAGTTCTGATCCCCTGCGATGTAGTTGGAGGGATAGACCTGATTGATGAACTCCCCGTTAGCGAAGAAGAAGAGCTTGTCTTGAATGATTGGCCCACCGAAGGTAAAGCCGACGGTATTCTCATACTGCTTGTCGAGCTTCTTGCGGTTCTTGACGTCCTTGCCCGGAGTCGTGCCAAAGAAATCCTGGTTGTAGTAGTAGTCGTAGACGGATCCGTGGAAGGTATTCGTCCCAGACTTGGTGATCGCATTCATCCCCCCGCCCGTGAAGCCAGACTGACGGACATCGAAGGGTGCGATGACGACCTGTAGTGCGTCGATAGCCTCAAGCGAGACAGAATTCTTGCCCGAGGTACCGAGACCGAAGACGTCGTTGTTCACTGCACCGTCGATCTGGAAGCTATTGAAGCGGCTGTTGGCACCAGCGAAGGAGCCATTACCATTGGACTGAGGCGTGAGCTTAGCGATATCGTAGATACTACGAGATACGGAGGGCACACGCTCGATGCTACGGCGAGAGAAGCTCGATCCTGCACCAGTCTTCTGGAGGTTGAAGTTGCTCCCCTTCTGCCCGGTGACGACGACGTCGGTGAGCTGGGTAGCTCCATCCTTCATCTTGATATTGAAGGTCTCCGCCTCTCCGAGGGCGAGGTGGATATTACGTAGCGTGATCGTCTCGAAGCCAATGTAAGAGATGGTGAGGGTGTAGGGGCCACCGGGTCGCATCCCTACGATACTGAAGTTCCCCTTGGCGTTCGTCACGGCGCCATAGGTCGTCCCTGAGGGGAGGTGCTTAGCTACGACGGTTGCTCCGACTAGGACTTCCTTGTTGGCCTCCTCGGTGATCGTCCCGTTGACGGATGAGGTCGTCACCTGTGCCCACAGTGTAGGTGAGCAGAGGCAGAGCGCCATGAGTGCGAAGAAACGAAGTAAGTACTTCTTCATGTGTGCGAGTTGTGTTTAGTCTGTGATTCTATCAGTCTGTAGATGGAGAGAGAGGAGGGAGATCGGCTAGGGCTGTGTAGCCTACTTCCATCCGAGAGGGATGTCCTAGAGCTGAGCTTCGTTAGTGAGTACCTTGTAGGGGGCTTTTATAAATGGTTCAACGGATACCCGTACTCCACTCCCCATAGGGGGGTATGGAGGGACAGATATCCGTTGTATTCCATCGAAGACATCTCTATTCCAAGAGAGGAGGTCGACTTAAGCTTCTGCTGGGGCTTCCTCTGTAGCTGGAGTATCTTGTGCTTCTTCAGCGGGGGCTTCAGCGGCGGCCTTAGCCTCTGCCTCTGCCTGCTTCTTGGCAGCTACCACAGCAGCCTTTGCCTTGTTTGCAGCCTGCTCAGCTTCGAGGGCAGCCTTAGCTTCGCTAGCCTTCTTCTTTGCTAGAGCATCCTTGAGGGTGCCGAGTTCACCAGCCTTCTGAGCCTTCCATGCTTCGAACTTCTTCTCAGCAGCAGCTTCGTCGAAGGCGCCCTTCTTGACTCCCTCTAGGAGGTGCTTCTTCAGCAGGACTCCCTCATGAGAGAGGATACTACGGGCGGTGTCGGAGGGCTGAGCACCGACGGAGAGCCAATGCAGCGCGCGCTCGAAGTCCAAGTCTACTGTGGCAGGCTCGGTGTTGGGGTTGTAGGTACCGAGCTTCTCAATAAACTTGCCATCTCGTGGCGCTCTACTGTCTGCTACCACGATCTTGTAGAAGGGATAAGCCTTACGACCATGGCGTTGCAATCTAATCTTAGTTGCCATTAAACTTGTAATTGTTGTTTAGTTACTTCTGCTTCGTTGCATTAGTCGGCGACAAAGGTAATAAAAATCCTTTATCTGAGAGCCCTCTCAGCGTCGGTGCGCTCCTCCATGCCCCCCTAGGACGACGATACCCGCAGGGTCACACGCTCCTTGGGGTGTAATCCTACGGGTATCCTCTGATATATCCCCCTTGCTCTAGGAGCAGGATGGGTGACTACTGCGCTGCGGGGGCAGGTGCTGCAGGGGCGCTGGGGCTCTCTGCAGGAGTGCTGGGGCTAGTAGCGGGAGCACTAGGGGCACCAGCAGGAGTATTGGAGTTCCCGGTGGGAGCTTCTCCCCCGAAGTTAGGCAGAGCAGCTGGGGCAGATCCCTTGGCAGCGTTCTGCTCTAGTACCTCCTGAGTGCGAGAGGAGGCGTTGGTACCGGTACTGGTGAAGCGGGTAGAGACGATACACAGGACAGCGACGGTGCCGAAGAGCCACCACGTAGCCTTCTCTAGTACATCGGTCGTCTTGCGTACCCCCATAATATTATTGGTCGAGGCGAAGGGAGAGGCTAGTCCTCCACCCTTGGACTTCTGTACGATCACCAGCAAGACCAGCCCAATGGAGGCAAGCAGGATGAGTACGGAGAGAAAGTAGAACATATTCCTATCTATTTATCTATTGTATTATTCTCTATAATGCGCTCGAGGAAGCGTATCTGGTCTGCAAAGAAACGACTTTTCTCTGGATAATTCAAACTGAGAGAGCGGATAATCCTCAGAGCCTTATCATAATGCCCCTGCTGGATATAGATCCTAGAGAGGCTCTCGGAGAGCATTCCTTCCTCCTCGTCCTCTCCCTCACTCTGGGACGAAGAGGTCGGGGTGGATGATGCCTTGGACTCCATATCGAGGGAGGGCAGGAGGTCATCAAGCCCTGCCTCTTGTGCTGCAGACTCTTCCCCGGCGAAGTAGTCATTCGTCGCAGGAGTACCCTCTAAGTGGAGGCTCTCTGGGAGTGCTTCACCCGAGGAGCGTGCCCCCTCGAGGTAGGTATCAATGAGGGCAAAGGGGTCGGGCTCAGCTTGTGCCGTCGTAGTGGCCTCCGCCGTAGGGCGACGGCTCTCTACGAGACGAAAGAGTCGCTCCCGATCGGGCAGTATAGGAGCCAAGCGACGGAGCTCGGAGGGATAGCGTACATCCTCTGCTATACACAGATTATAGAGGTACAGCAAGGCGAAGACCCCACAGTAAGGATAGGCCTCATAGAGCTGCGTGACATCAGGCAGCGTCTCGGGGGTCAGACGGTCGGGGTCAGCTAGGTAGCTATATAGTTCTTCTCGGCGCATCTTTACCAGTTCTCTACGGTAGCATTGAAGATCTGCTTGATCAGATCCTCGGTGATCTCTCGGAGCAAGTCGTCCTGCACCCCCACGAAGGGCTGGGAGCGGGGGAAGTCCCGGTAGGCCTTGAAGGAGCGATCAAAGCTCTCCTTCTCATTGGCTCGGTTCACGTACTTCACCTGTACCGTGACGGTGAAGACCGTGCGCTCAGCGAAGTTGTCCTGTCCTATCGACATCGGGGCTAGGTCGTAGCCCGTGATCGTGCAGTGCAGCTCTAGGTCTCCGGCCTGGGGCACTAGATCCAGTCGGGTACGGCTGACATAGTAGTCCTTGAGCTGTTCGGTGAAGCTCGCCGCTAGGGGTGGATATACGATCGGCGCCTTGTTGAAGACTTCATCTATGGAGATAGTCTTGAGCTGGGTGTAGTCGATCGCTCCGCCGTTGAACTTGTAGCTCACACTACAGCCCAGGCTGAGCAGACAGACGAGGGCGCAGGTGACCAGAGCACTGAGCCTATTCCGCATCGATACCATATTCTTTGATCTTTCTATATAGGGTGCGCTCGGAGATCTTCAGATCCTCCGCTGCAGGACGACGTCGCCCCTCGTGACGAGCCAGCGCTGCGATGATCATGTTGCGCTCAGCCTCCTCGAGCGATAGGGGTTGCTCCATGTAGTCGGGCTCCTCATCATGTACCTTGGGGGAGGGGGTAGAGGGACGAGGCACACTGACGACCGCCTCTCTAGGGGTAATCTCCACAGAATGGATAGGCGTGTGGACATAGCCTTCCTGCGCAGGATGGAGCTGTGCGGGCAATGCCGTCGCTAGGTCGCTCGTGCTGTAGTCTGCATGGGCGGTCGGTGACGAGGGTATCTTCACCTCTCCCCGCATGATCCCAGCCACGAGGCTCTTCATCTCCGCCATATCCTTCTTCATATCGAAGAGCACCTGATAGAGTATCTCACGCTCGTTAGCGAAGGAGCTCCCTTCGCTCCCCGTATAGGCACTCTGGCGGAGCGCTGGATGGTAGTCTCCCTCGGGTGTGCGGGGGAGGTACTTACGGGCGATCTCAGCCGTCACTTCTCGCTTCTCCTCCAGCACGCTCACACGGTCGGTGAAGTTGCGTAGCTCACGTATATTCCCGGGCCAGCGGTAGCTCTGCAGGAGCTCCGTCGCCTCGGGGGTAAGGCGCAGTGGGGGCATGTTGTACCGCTCTGCACTCATGGAGGCGAAGAACCGGAAGAGGAGCGGGATGTCCTGTACTCGGCTACGTAGGGGAGGAACCTCGATAGGGACAGTATTTAGGCGAAAGAGTAGGTCTTCACGGAAACGGCCACGCTCCACAGCATCCTGGAGGTTCACATTCGTTGCCGCTATGATGCGCACATCGGTCTTCTGCGCTTGGCTTGCTCCGACAGGGATGAACTCACCCGTCTCCAGCACACGCAGAAGACGTGCCTGTGTGGCTAAGGGTAGCTCGCCCACCTCGTCGAGGAAGATCGTCCCCCCCGAAGCCTCCTGAAAGTAGCCCTTACGATCGGTGATAGCCCCCGTGAAGGAGCCCTTGAGATGACCGAAAAGCTCCGAGTCGATCGTCCCCTCGGGGATCGCTCCACAGTTCACAGCGATATAGGGGCCGTGCTTGCGGATGCTATTCTGGTGGATGATCTTAGGGAAGTTCTCCTTCCCCACTCCACTCTCCCCGATAACGAGTACGGACATATCCGTAGGGGCGACCTGGACCGCTACACGGATAGCATGGTCGAGGAGGGGGCTCGTGCCTATGATCCCAAAGCGATGCTTGATCGGCTGAATATCTATGCTCATCTGTCTGTCTAATCGTTTCGCCTTACAAAGATACACAAGTACCCCCATATAGGTTCCCCCGCAATCTCCGGGACGTCTCTAGGGGAAACATCTCGGAGGTTACGGGGGGAACCGCAGTAGTGGATATGAGGGCGCCTCAGAGGAGGCTCTTCGGACACCCTCGTAGGGGGCTACTTCTTGACGTTGGGGAGCTCCAGCCCATAGCCCTTCTTCTTGTCTACGACCTTCAGGAAGGCACTAAGCACGAAGGCAGCGACACCGAAGCTAGCGAAGATGAGCATCGCCAGCGTGTAGTCCTTGGGCTGACCCTCGGGCACATTCTTGTTCACGCTGTCCAGCACGCTACCCACGATGATAGGCACAGACATCAGACCGACGTTCTGTATCCAGAAGATAGCCGAGTAGGCAGAGCCCAGCACCTTGTTGTCGATGAGCTTAGGTACGGAAGGCCAGAGCGTAGCAGGCACGAGTGAGAAGGAGATCCCGAGGAGTATAATCGCAGCGAAGGCCACGACCGTACTCGAGCTCGTCCCAGAGACGAAGGGATACAGCGCAAAGGTCATGTGGCAGACGATCATCAGGACGGAGCCAAGGATGAGCATCGTCGCCCCCTTGCCCCTACGGTCAAGGAAGAAGCCTAAGAAGGGAGTGACAATCATAGCCCCGATAGGATAGTAACTGAATATATCCGAAGCCTCCTCCAGCTCGAAGCCCACCTTATAGTGGAGCATCTCTGTGGCAAACTTCTGGAAGGGGAAGATCGCCGAGTAGTAAAGGACACAGAGGAGGGCTACGATCCAGAAGATACCCTTACCGAAGACCTTACCGAGGTCACTGAACTTAAAGGGCTCTTCCTCCTCTACTTCCTCTGCACCGATCTCCTTGTCCAGAGCACGATCCATGAACCAGTATACGACATAGAGGATAAGGCCGATGCACAGCAGGAGTGCGCAGAAGATCACCGGAGCCTCTACCGTCTCAAACTTCTTGGAGAGCCAAGGAGAGACACGGAAGATCATCCAGACCCCGAAGCGAGCTAGCGCCATCTCGATACCCATAGCGAGAGCCATATCACGACCCTTGAACCACTTGACGATCGCACGGGACACCGTCACACCTGCCATCTCAGTACCACAGCCAAAGATCATGAACCCGAGGCAGGCAAGCAGAGCCGTCGGGGGAAGCTCCCAGCCAAAGGCATTCCTGAGTCCTCCGGTGAGGCCACTAATCGTCTCATAGCCTACCCCACCATTGCGGAAAGTCTCGCTAAGGGCATAGACCTTGAGCAGAGCCCCTAGGACCATCAGAGAGCCTGAGAGGAGTGCTGTGAAGCGGACGCCCATCTTATCGAGGATGATCCCTGCGAAGATTAGGAAGCCCACAAAGACGTTGAGGAAGAATTCACTCCCCCCATAAAGTCCGAAGACTGTAGAGTTCCACCCGAGCTCCTTCTCTACAAGGATCTTGACGGGCGAGAGCACGTCGACGAACATGTAGGCAAAGAACATCGTCAGGGAAACTAGCGCTAGCGCTCCCCAGCGAGCTGCGGGTTTGTCCCGGAGGGAGCTACGTTGTTGTTCCATAGAGATTATAATTTGTGAGTTGATTGATATTCTAGTAAATCTGCCACGAGGAAGTTGCTTCCCCCGACGAAGAGGACATCCCCTCGCTCCCGCTCTGCCTGTGCCGTCTCCAGCGCAGAGGCTAGTGTCGGGAAGGCTCGCCCCCGCAGGCCACACTCCATAGCTAGACGGAGGAGCTCGCCGGACGGCATCGCCCTAGGGACAGAGGCCTCGGTGAAGTAATAGGTCGCCTCGGGGGGAAGGCTCGAGAGGGCGGAGGTAATATCCTTGTCGCTGACCATGCCGAAGATGATCCTCAGGGGACGCCCTAGGGCGCGTAGCCCCTCGGTGACGTAGCGAATGCCCTCCTCGTTGTGCCCTGTGTCGCAGATGAGTAGCGGGTCTCTCTCCACGATCTCCCAGCGTCCTCGGAGCCCCGTCCTCAGGGCTACCTCCTGCAGGCCTACTCGTAGAGCCTCCTCTGGGACGTCGAGCCCCACAGAGGGGAAGAGGTGGACGGCCGAGAGGATCGTCCTCAGGTTCAGCCGCTGGACGCTCCCCTGTAGGCCGAAGAAGACCGTAGGGGTGGAGAGGAGCCGTGGAGGGGTGCTGAGGACGGCCGAGGAGGGATCGAGCATGAAGAGCTGCCCGTGGGGCTGTGGCTCTACCGTGGAGACAACGACCTCCTCGTCAGCGAAGGTAATAGGTGCACATAGCTCCTGAGCTCGCTTGACGAAGACCTGGCGGACCTCCGACTCCTCGGCATGCCCGATGACCACTGGGGTCTTAGCCTTGATGATGCCCGCCTTCTCCCCAGCGATCGCCGTGAGGGTCTCCCCGAGGTACTGCGTATGGTCTAGGCTGATGCCCGTGATGATGGAGAGTAGGGGCTGGATGATGTTGGTACTATCAAGTCTGCCCCCCATACCTACCTCGATCACGGCGATATCGACGTGAGCCTCGCGGAAGTACACGAGTGCCATGAGGGTCGTGAGCTCAAAGAACGAGGGGCGGTGCTGCTCGACCAGAGGACCGACCTCCGCTACAAAGCGTGTGACAAACTCCTCACTTACCACCTCTCCATCCACTCGGATACGCTCCCTGAAGTCCACGAGATGGGGCGAGGTGAATAGCCCCACTCGGTAGCCAGCGGCCATGAGGATACTGGCTAGGCTGTGCGAGGTAGATCCCTTGCCGTTCGTCCCCGCTACATGGATCGTCCGGTAGGCCGTGTGCGGATGCTGGTAGTAGCTATCGAGGGCTCGGGTGGTCTCCAACCCAGGCTTGTAGGCACCCCCACCCTCTCGCTGGAAGACAGGGGTGGCCGTGTAGAGGAAGTGCAGTGCCTCCTGATAGGTCATCGTGGTGCTTAGTGAGGCAGGAGCGTGGGGCGTAGGGTGATGGTCTGCTCCCGGTCGGGTCCTACGGAGGCTATGGCAATGGGGACACCGACAGAGCGCTCTATGAAGTCGATATAGTCACGGAGCTCCTGCGGGAACTCTACCACGGAGCGTAGGCGAGAGGTATCGCACCGCCAGCCAGGGAGCTCCTCGTAGAGAGGCTCTATATCGCCCGTGAGCTCATAGGGCATCTCCTCCGTCTCTACGTCCCCGATGCGATAGCGGGTGCAGACACGTATCGTGTCGAAGGTGTCGAGGACGTCGCTCTTCATCATGATCAGCCTAGTCACCCCGCTCAGCATGATGGTGTAGCGGAGCGCCACGAGGTCTAGCCAGCCACAGCGCCGACGGCGCCCCGTGACCGAGCCGAACTCATGCCCGAGGGTGCAGAGCTGCTCGCCCGTCTCATCCTCTAGCTCTGTAGGGAAGGGGCCCGAGCCGACGCGCGTACAGTAGGCCTTGAAGATCCCATAGACCTCGCCGATACTCCGTGGGGCGATCCCTAGCCCCGTACAGCAGCCCGCAGCGATGGTGTTGCTGGAGGTAACGAAGGGATAGGAACCGAAGTCGATGTCCAGCATCGAGCCCTGTGCCCCCTCGGCCAATACTCGGCGCCCCTCATGTAGGGCATGGCTCAGGTACAGCTCACTATCGACGAGCGTATACTGACGGAGGTACTCGATCGACTCAAGCCAAGTACGCTCCAGCGTCTCGAGGCCCTCGGTAGGATAGTCGTAGGCACGGAGTAGGGTCAGGTGGCGCTGTCTAGCCTCCTGGTACTTGCGAGCGAAGTCGTGCTCTATGTCCCCGACACGTAGTCCGGTACGAGCGACCTTGTCCGTATAGGTTGGGCCGATCCCCTTGCCTGTCGTCCCGACCTTGGCATCGCCCTTCATCGCCTCCTGTGCCGCATCTATCAGGCGGTGCGTGGGTAGGATGAGGTGTGCCTTGCGGGAGATCACGAGTCGTCCCTTCAGGTCATGGCCACTGCGAGAAAGCGACTCTGCCTCCTCACGGAATAGGATGGGGTCGAGGACGACACCACTGCCGATCACATTGACCTTATCCCCCTGGAAGATCCCTGAGGGTATGGAGCGAAGGATGTATTTGTTGCCCTCAAACTCCAGCGTATGCCCTGCATTGGGCCCGCCCTGGAAACGGGCGATGAGGTCATAGGCAGGCGTCAGGACGTCTACGATCTTTCCCTTGCCTTCGTCGCCCCATTGTAGTCCGAGCAGGACATCTACCTTTTCCATTGCACTGTCATGTATTTGTTCCATATAATCAAGTGTTGAGCAGGCACTGAGTGCCCGGCCTGCGCCACACACGGCGACCTCCATCCCATGAGCACCACACAGGGAGACGCATGATAGGAGGCAACTCGCACAGCACAAATATACTCTTTTTTGGTCACGACCCCTATGCCCGCCCGCCTCACTCTAGGGGAGGGCACATGAAATCACTAGAGGCCGAGGGCTAGCTAGCCGAGGTGCATCCACTGCAGATAGGGAGATCTGCGCCCTAGGAGTGTCCGTACTCTGAGGGCTAGACGCACCGGGCATACACTCCTCACCTAGGGGGGTAGTGTGTACACGCGTGTACACTGCAGTATACTCACGTGTATACTCTTGTGTACACGCGTGTACACTGTCCCGCTCTAGGTATGTCCCCCATGGGGCACTCATCTAGGTGTGTACCCTCGGGGCTAACATCATCGGTACCAGGGGCTAAGGCTAGGATGCCTCGAGGCGAGGGAAAGCCCTGCCCGAGAGATCCAATAGATGGGGGCGGCTGAGGGAGAGCTCGTGCAGGCTCTGTTCCCTACCCTAGGGGTATCGAGGCTCACCCTAGGACTGTCGTGGGTGGTCTAGGGACGGTGCTCTCTCGGCTCATACCCCGCCTCCCCCCCGTAGGGCGGCACTAGGCCGGGGGAGAGAGCGGGAGCAGCTCCGCATACCTCTAGCAGAGCGGGGGCTGAGGGGG
>NZ_CAJPPN010000052.1 GCF_905372525.1 uncultured Porphyromonas sp. | reverse complement strand
CCATGCCCCGCCCCGAGCACACTACTCACTCTATCGCCCTCGGGGCGGGGCATGGGGCAAAGCCTCCCCTTCCTAGAGATAGAAGTCCCCCATTCGCCTGAGCCCCCGGGGGCTGGTGCTCAGGGGGGAACTACCAAGAAGTGGGGATATTCTCCTAGAGGGGCAACAAAAGGGTATCCCTCAGCTGTTTATAGAGTGTAGAACACTCCTAGGAGGGGCGTCTCACCAAGCCCCCTCCCCCGAGCGCCTCATAGGAAGATAGGTGTATAGAGGACAATATGCTAGGAAAGGATCAATCGAGATGGCAGGAGCGATGGCTGTGGCTCCTGGTCCTCGTCGGCGCACTCCGCCTCGGCGTGGGCTATACGTATGCCCAGGAGGCACGTGGACAGCTCCCCAATGGACTAAGCTACATCATCCGACATAATGCCGAGCCGAGGCAGAAGGCCGAGTGCTGGCTCGTCCTACGTCTTGGCTCTGGTGTACAAGAGCCCGGGGAGGAGGGGGTCGCCCACTTCCTCGAGCACCTAGCCTTCGCCGGCAGTCAGCACTTCCCCGGGCAGGGGATCACCCGCTACGCCGAGCGCCTCGGGGTACGCTATGGGATCGGCCTCAATGCGCTGACGGGGCACGACCGTACGGTATACATGATGTCCCTCCCTCTGGATGGGCAGGGTGTCCTAGATACGGCTATGCTGATCGTCGGGGACTGGCTCACGGGGCTACGGCTAGACAGCCTAGCGATGGAGCGGGAGCGCAG
This sequence comes from uncultured Porphyromonas sp., assembly GCF_905372525.1. Lineage (GTDB taxonomy): Bacteria > Bacteroidota > Bacteroidia > Bacteroidales > Porphyromonadaceae > Porphyromonas. Next base: position 15,228 of record NZ_CAJPPN010000052.1, on the reverse strand, counting down.
TGTGATCCGCGAGGAGATACGTGCCTACGAGCCCCCCGATCCCTTCTATAGTCTGAAGATCGGTCGGGGAGCCTACGGGCGAAGTCTCCCCATCGGCACTCCAGAGGATATAGATCGGGTACGGATAGGCACCCTGCGTCGCTTCTATGAGCGGTGGTACAGCCCGAGCCTCGCCACGGTGCTCATCGTCGGGGATGTCGATCCCCAGAGGACGGAGAGCCTCCTGAGGCGCACCCTATCCGCACTACCCGCCCGCCCCGCTCCCCCCGTGGAGGGCGAGGAGCTGACCTACGACCCCGAGTACACGCACTCGGTGCTCCCCGATACCCTCCTCTCTACCGCTACCCTTGACCTTATCTTCCCCCACCGTACTCCCCCGACACGTACCGAGGAGGAGCTCCTGCAGAGCCTGACCCAGAGGATGGCTCTGCGTGCCTGGGCACACCGCACCGACCTCATCCCGGGGATGAAGCTCACCGACCACTGGTACCTAGGACGTACGAGCCACCTGGCACTCACGCTGGAGGGCGGGCAGACGCAGGGGCTGCTACGAGATCTACGCCACGCCCTGAGTGCTCTGAGTGCCCTACAGCGTCCGGGGACGATCACCCCTCGGGAGCTCGTGGAGCTGAAGGCCCGAGCTAAGGCGAGCCTCTTCGCCCTCGGGGAGGCTACCCCCTCCGCCAGCTGGTGTGACTACTATGTGGATGAGATCCTACACGGGGACCTCTTCCTCAAGACTGATCAGGAGGTTCAGTCCCTCGCTCGGCGTATCGATGCCGTACGGGTGGAGGATCTCCAGCCCTATCTCGCCGAGTACCAGCGTCTGGTGCAGGGCAATGCCCTAGTGGCCTACAGCTACAATCCTAGACTCGGGGGGCAGACTCCCCCGACGACCACGAGCCTCAAGCAGGCCCTACAGGCAGGCCTCCAGACCCGTCGTACCCTACTGCGCTACACCCCCGAGGAGGAGGTACAGCCCACGAAGAAGCTCCAGCCCATCCCCGCCGTCCTCACCGCAGGACGTACCCCACGGGCGCATATCCTCTCCCGACGCACCTACGAGGGGATCGGGGTCACGGAGGCCTTCCTCTCCAATGGCATTCGTCTGCTCCTTCGCCCCCTAGCAGGGGCGGACTCGCTCGTACGTATAGCGATCAATCAGCCCCGAGGGCTCCGTGCCGTGCCCGATAGCCTACAGTGCCAGGTCAGTTCGCTCGCCGCCTACATGGAGCTCGGGGGGATCGAGGCGATCCCCTGTCGGGATAGCCTCATGGGGTATATGTATGATCACGGGGTCTCGATGACCCTCACGGAGGCGATGGACTGGGGGGCACTCCTAGGGACAGCTCCTACGGCAGAGACCTACCCCCTACTGCGACTGATGCGGGAGAAGATGCTTCGCCCAGAGCGAGCCTACGAGGACTTCGAGGAGATCCGTCAGGGACAGCTCGGGGAGCTCGGGCGTCCCTCTCGTCTGGGGCAGATGCTGCACCGCCAGCCCGACCGTCGGATGCTACGCCTGATAGATAGCGTGCTGGGTACCTATATCCCTCAGCGAGAGCCCGAAAGTAGGCAGGAGATCCAGTCCCTGAGCCTCGATCGGATGGTCGCCTACCACCGAGACCAGTGGTCTCGTACGGAGGGGCTGACGATCGTCGTCGTGGGGCGGTTTGACCTAGAGGAGATGCTTCATGAGATCAGCGATGTCTTCGCAGGCCTCCCCCGTCGTCCCCTCCGCCCCTTGCCCCGAGAGCGTGTCCTCAGTCCTCGCCCCGAGACGGTCATCACCCTAGAGGCTGACCAGACCGACCAGACCCTACTCCATAATATATACTACGGGAGCTACACCCCCGGGCTACGGACGGCACTACAGCTACGTATCCTACGTGAGCTCCTGCGCAATCGCTTGATCGCCCGCCTACGCTCCGAGGCAGGGATCATCTACTCCCCCTACCTCTACATGGACTATCGTCCAGAGCCTCGGCCCTTCGTCTCCCTCAGGCTGGAGACTCTCGTCCAGCCCGAGAATGCTCCGCTGGCCTGTCGCCTCATCGAGGAGCTCGTGGAGGAGCTCCGTACAAAGCCCGCTGGAGAGCAGGAGATCGCTGATATCCGCCGTACCTTCGTCGTCAATAAGCGGGAGGCCCTCACCGAGAGTAACTCCAGCGAGTGGCAGACCCTCCTGCTCTCTCTGGTGCGCAATGGGGAGCAGCTCCAGGACTTCCAGAGCTACGAGGAGATCCTTCGCTCGATTACCCCAGAGGAGCTTCGTCAGACGATCCACGAGGTGCTAGATCCCTCTCGGCACCTCATCTACTCCATCGTCCCGCAGGTGCACCACTAGGATGGGACGACAGAGCTACCCCCCTCGGACTCCTCCTAGATCGTGAGCCCGAGGGGGGTAGCTCCATGAATAACGTATCTTTGCACCCAGATCAAGGAACATCAAGTAGAATACCTAAAGGAATAGAGATATGTCTATCATCAAGTGTATCGGCGTGCTGACCTCGGGGGGAGATGCCCCAGGGATGAATGCCGCCATCCGCTCCGTCACCCGTACAGCTATCTACCACGGCATACGTGTCAAGGGGATCTATCGTGGCTACAAGGGGCTGATCACGGGCGAGATCGAGGACTTCGAGACGCAGCACGTGAGCAACATCATACAGCGTGGGGGGACGATCCTCAAGACGGCTCGTTGCCCCGAGTTCCGTACCGCCGAGGGGCGCGCTATAGCGCATGAGACAATGCGTGCTCATGGGATAGATGCTCTCGTCGTGATCGGGGGCGATGGGTCGCTCTCTGGAGCTCGGGAGTTCGCTGAGGAGTACGACATCCCCATCGTGGGTCTCCCAGGGACGATCGACAACGATCTCTATGGGACCGACCTCACGATCGGCTACGACACGGCACTGAACACCATCGTCTCGGCTGTGGACAAGATACGTGACACGGCCTCCTCGCACGAGCGTCTCTTCTTCGTCGAGGTCATGGGACGTGAGGCGGGCTTTCTGGCTCTCAACGGGGCTATTGCCTCGGGGGCAGAGGCAGCGATCATCCCCGAGTATGCCTTCGAGAAGGACCAGCTGGCCGAGACGATCGAGAACGGATTTCGCAAGACGAAGAATAGTAGTATCGTGCTCGTCTCCGAGAGCGAGAGTACAGGCGGGGCGATGAGGGTCGCAGAGCGTGTAGAGAAGGAGTACCCACAGTTCGACGTGCGGGTCGTCATCCTCGGCCATATCCAGCGTGGGGGCTCACCCAGCGCTCAGGATCGTATTATCGCTAGCCGTATGGGAGTAGCGGCGATCGAGGCTCTGATGGAGGGGCAGCGCAACGTGATGATCGGGATCGTCAATGACGACCTCGTCTACGTCCCCTTCTCCAAGGCGATCAAGAAGAATAAGCCCATCGACGAGGATCTGGTAGATGCCCTCCGTATCCTCTCTATATAGGGCGATACAGCGGGAGCTCGGAGCCTGGTACGATGTCCACCATCGTCCCCTGCCCTGGCGTCAGGCCGTCTCCGCCTACCACGTCCTACTCTCGGAGATCATCCTACAGCAGACACGAGTGGAGCAGGGGATAGGCTACTACCACCGCTTCGTCGAAGCCTTCCCGAGGGTCGAGGATCTAGCTGCGGCTACTGAGGATGAGGTGCTCCTACTCTGGCAGGGCTTAGGCTACTACAGTCGGGGGCGCAACCTCCGACGAGCTGCCCAGATCATCGTCTCGGACTACGGTGGGGAGCTCCCTCGTACGCCCGAGGAGCTCAGTCGTCTGCCTGGGGTCGGCCCCTATACCCGTGGGGCGATCCTCTCCTTTGCCTATGACCTGCCCTATCCGACGGTGGATGGGAATGTCTATCGGGTGCTCAGCCGACTCTTTGCTCTCACCGACCCCATCGACACCACAGCGGGACAGCGGGTCTACTGGGCGCTGGCCGAGTCTCTGCTGGATCGGGCTCATCCGAGCCGTCACAACCAAGGGCTCATCGAGCTCGGAGCGCTCATCTGTCTCCCCCGTCGTCCCCTCTGCGCGGAGTGCCCCGTCGGGGACTACTGCGAGGCTCGACAGAGAGGGATGCAGGAGCAGCTCCCCATCAAGCAGGGACGTACCGAGGTGCGTCCTAGATATATGTATTACTTCCTCGTACGTCTGCAGGCCGAGGGGGAGACGAGTTGCCTCATCCGTAGACGGGAGGGGCGAGACATCTGGCACGGGCTCTACGAGTATCCGCTCATCGAGTCGGGGGAGACCCCGCTGAGTGTGGAGGAGCTCTGTGAGACGAAGGAGTTCACGCAGCTACTCGGGGGACTTCGCTCCCCGAGCTTTCACCCCACCCCCCTAGCCACCCAGACCCATCGGCTCTCACATAGGCTGATCCAGGCCTCGCTCTATCTCATCGACTGTGCTGACCTCGCTGGGGCGACGGACTACCTCGTGATCCCCGAGGGGGAGCAGACGAGCTATGCCTTCCCCGTGCTGATACAGAGGCTGCGGGAGAAGATTAGATAAAATTCGCTATCTTTGTGGCTCAATTGGCTTTGCCTCAGCATAGAATAGAAATCGTACGAATAAATATAGCTAGAAAGTAAGATGAAAAGAACGTTCCAACCATCGAACAGAAAGAGAAAGAATAAGCATGGCTTCCGTGCACGTATGGCTACTGCTAACGGACGTCGTGTGCTGGCTGCCCGTCGCGCCAAGGGGCGTGCTAAGCTGAGCGTCTCAGACGAGTACTAGGCCACTTCTCTCTACATATCCTGTATTCGGACACGAAGGGAGTCTGCCGAAGCGTTCGGCAGACTCCCTTCGCCTTTTTTGTCCCTCGACCCGAGAGCGACCTTAGGGGATAATAAAGGGTGTATCTGCAAAGTCGTGTAGTCATTTATTCGTGTGTAATTTGTTCGTCTTCATGAGATTACGTAGAGGATAGGGTACTCAGAGGGCATGTACCCTAGGGGTGGAGTAGGGGAGTGGCGGTAGGTAACCGACTCGTATGTAGCACTTTGACTTCGTGAAGAATTTAATTAGGTCTATATCTTCTTTTTCTAAGAGAAAATACATACATTTGCCAACAACAGAGGAGAGGTCACGACGGAGCCTTAAAGAAAGGTGACCCCCCAAGGCTTAATTAGAAAATAAAGAGGACAAGCTCCAGGGCAAATGAATACATAAGAAGACAAAGTATATAGCATCAACAAAGACAACATCGGGAATAAACGACTAGTATCGAACACTAACAACTACACTCATGAGAAAAAGCGTACTATCCCTACTGCTCCTCTTCCTAACAATAGGAGTAGCGTGGGCACAGAAGAAGCAGATCACGGTCACTGGTACCGTGCTCTCCGCGATGGACAAGGAGCCTCTCATCGGAGCGAGTGTCGTGTGTACCGACTATCCTAATATAGGCGGCATCACCGATACCAACGGACACTTCTCCCTCAAGGTACCTGAGGGCTCGCGTACCCTCACCATCAGCTGTATCGGACACCTCACCCAGAAGGTGTCCATCACAGGCAAACCCATCACCATCACCCTCCCCGTGGAGGAGCGATCCACTGATGAAGTCGTCGTCGTGGCCTATGGTACTCAGAAGAGACAGAGCCTCGTAGGGGCACAGGCCTCCCTCGGCGCCAAGCAGCTAGCCTCTCGCCCCGTGGCCAATGTCTCCTCCGCCCTAGCTGGAGCTGCCCCAGGGGTACAGGTCACGACCTCCTCTGGTCAGCCAGGTGCGGGTGCGGAGATCCGTATCCGAGGCTTCGGCTCGATCAATGCCTCCTCCAGTCCTCTGATCGTCGTCGATGGTGCTGTCTTCCACGGATCACTCTCTGAGATCCCCGCCGAAGATATCCAAAACCTCTCTATCCTCAAGGACGCTGCCTCTACAGCGCTCTACGGCTCGAGCGCAGGGAACGGGGTCATCCTCGTGACGACCAAGCGTGGCGCAATGGGAGCCTCTCAGGGGATCCCTACCTTTACCTTCTCGATGCACCAGGGCTTCTCTCAGCGTGGTCTGCCCTCCTACGACCGAGTAGGTGTCATGGATCACTACAAGCTCCGCTGGCAGCAGTGGTACAACCACTACAACCTCAATGCCCGCAAGCCCAATGGTATGTCCGAGGACGACTGGCAGACCTATATCAAGCAGCAGGCTGCCCTCGACGTATATGAGAGCCTCAAGTACAATCCCTATGCTGGGATCAATACGTGGTACCAGCTCAATAACGCTGGGGAATATGAGCTCTCCAAGACCTATGATGTAAATAAGAAACCTATCCCTGCCATCATGATGCCCAATGGGCAGATGAACCCTGAGATCAATGGACTCCTATGGGGCGACGACCTCGACTGGGAAAAGGCTCTATATAAGAACGGATATCGCCAGGAATATACCCTCAGTGGCGGGATGAATACCGAGCGTATGAAGTCCTTCATCTCGCTGGGCTACCTAGATGAGAATGGCTTCCTAGTGAAGACGAACTTCAAGCGCTACACGGGACGTGCTAACCTCAGCTACGACGTACGCAGCTACCTGACCCTCGGTGGTAGTGTGAGCTTTGCTCATACCCATGCCCAGTCCCCTGGGACACTCGGCTCCTACACCTCTAATATGCCGAACTTCGTGCAGAACATCGCTCCTATCTATCCGATGCACCTGCGCAATGAAAAGGGGCAGTACGTGGACGAGAAGAACAACGTGCTCCAGCCAAAGGATCGTATCTACGACCACTCTAAGGGACGCCCCTACGCTCCTGGCTTCAATGCTATCGAGACCTCCTTCAGAGACCTCAAGTTGTCTGAGAAGGATGCTATCAACACCCGAGCCTTCGTAGAGATCAAGCCGATCACAGGGCTGAAGTTCCAGACGACGCTCTCCTATGATCTGACGAACGCTAAGAGCAAGCACCGTCGTAATAACGTCATGGGTGACCAGCCCCAGGGGATGCTCGAGTACGGTACCTACCGTGAGACCTCACTGACCTTCAACCAGCTCCTCTCCTATCAGAAGACCATCGACAAGCACGAGTTCGAGGGCTTGATCGGGCACGAGAACTACGACTACGTCTACGCTGAGCTCGAGGGGCAGAAGGATAACCTCAAGCTCGTAGAGACCGACGAACTCTCCGCCTACAATAGGATCGTAGGCCTAACGTCCAATACCGCTACCTACCGTAAGGAGGGGTACTTCGGACGTATCAACTACAGCTACGATGGGCGGTACAACCTCTCTGCCTCCTACCGCCGAGATGGCTCCTCTCGCTTTGCTCGTAACCGCCGCTGGGGGAACTTCTGGTCTGTAGGTGCTGGGTGGAACGTCTCCTCCGAAGCCTTCATGAAGGATGTTAAGTGGGTCAATGAGCTCAAGCTCCGTGCCTCGATCGGGGCTACAGGGAATGACGGTCTCTCGGGCTACTACCCCTATCAGACCCTATATAGCCTGTCTCGTAGCAACTACAACGAGCCCGGGCTAGGCATGTCTACCTTCGGGAATAGAGATCTCGTCTGGGAGTCTCAGATGAACTCAGATATAGCACTAGACTTCGCCCTCTTCAAGCGGGTACGTGGTACGGTCGAGTTCTTCAATAAGGAGTCTCGTGACCTCCTCTTCGGCTACAAGCTCCCTGCCTCCTCTGGTGTGAGCTCTCAGACGAGGAATATCGGTAAGGTGCGTAACTATGGTATCGAGGCCGACCTCTCGGTCACAGTCCTTAGTCTCAAGGACTTCGAGTGGCGCGTCGGAGCTAACGCTACGTTCCTCAAGAACAAGATCCTTCGCCTACCAGATGCCAACCGAGATGATGGTATCGAGACGTCCTACTACAAGTACATGGAGGGACGTAGCCGCTACGAATATTACCTCAATGAGTACCTCGGGGTAGACCCTGCCGACGGACGTGCGATGTACCGCCTCGACAAGGAAAAGTTCCCCAGCGAACCAGGGGTCAATAACAAGGAGTGGGCTACCTACACCAAGGATGGGCTGAAGGCCAAGAAGCACTTCGCCGGCACATCTATCCCCGACGTCTACGGGGGCTTCTCCACCTCGGTCTCCTATAAGGGGATTACCCTGAGTGCGAGCTTCTCCTATCAGCTCGGGGGCAAGACCTATGATGGTACTTATCAGGATCTGATGGCTCGCGACCTCGCTGGAGGACGTGCCATGCACAAGGATCTCTACAGAGCCTGGAAGAAGCCTGGGGATATCACCGACGTACCGGCTCTTACAGCTCAGAGCAAGGAATACTCCACCCTTACCTCTGACCGCTTCCTCATCTCCTCCTCTGCCCTTGCTCTGAAGAATGTTTCCCTCAACTACGTCGTCCCTGAGGTATTCACCAAGAAGCTTGGCCTAAAGGGGATCGCCCTAGGTGCTGCTGCCGAGAATATCTTCCTCATCTCTGCCCGTAGAGGAATGAACCCTATGAATGGATACACTGGTGTCCTAGGAGCTGCTGGGTACAGCATCGCTCGTACCTTCACGACCTCTCTGAAAGTAACATTCTAACTAGACTGTGATCATTATGAAACTCTTCAGATATATCCTAGTCTGCTCCCTCGGAGCCCTTGCCCTTACCTCCTGTAAGGGGGACTATCTCGATACAGCTCCGACGAGCTCCGTGGGCGAAGGGGTCGCTGAGCACACTCCTACCGGGGTCATCGCCCTAGTAAATGGGATACATAATATGATGTACTCCTATAACTTTGGGCAGGCCTTTGGCGTCGGTATCCCCTCGCTCAACTATCAGCTCGATATGATTGGTGATGACGTCATCAATTCTCGTGCAGCATACTACATGGGAGTATACCGCTGGACAGACCATCGCTGGTCACAGAAAGGAGAACGGATCAACTACAAGGCCTGGGACTGCTACTACACCATCATCCAGCAGGCTAATACAGCCATCTACAGCTACAAGAACTATCTTTCGAAGGAGGAGCGTTTGCAGGCTGCGGTAAAGTATGCTTATGGCGAGGCCCTTGGTCTTAGAGCCTATGCCTACCACTGTCTCATACAGCTCTTCGCCAAGCGGTACGATGCCTCTACCGCAAGCCAAGACCTCGGGGTCATCCTGCGTACGGATGCGAACTACGCCACACAGTATGGTCCCGCTCCTCGGGCTACCGTAGCTGCCGTCTACGACCAGATCGAGGCGGACCTCAAGGCGTCTATGGACGAGCTCAAGCCACCCACGGAACAACGTGAGACACGCAATCACCTGACCTACTCCGTCGTCGCAGGTATCGCAGCTCGAGTCGCGATGTGTAAGGCCGACTATGCCCAGGCAAAGACGTATGCTCAGGCTGCTATCGCTGATCAGACACATAGCCTCAATGGAGCCTCTCTCACCAAGGGCTTCAATGACTATACTGCTCCAGAGTGGATGTGGGGCTATCGCCAGGCGGAGGATCAGAACTACTTCTTCAATAGCTTCTACGCACAGTACGGCTACAACTTCAATGCTCATAATAGAGGCCTGAGGTTCGCAGTCAATCGTACCCTCTACAATCAGCTCGGGGCGAAGGATGTCCGCCGCAAGTGGTTCGTCTGTGCGGATCTCGGGGATAAGATCCCTGACGATGCAGCCCCAGAGTATTTCAAGGTTGCTAAGGGGGCTAATGAATGGGAAGTCACAGGACAATGTATTAAGTTCAAGGCTCAAGGACCTAAGAGTTCCTTCGGGGACGTGGTCGTCATGCGTGTGGCTGAGATGTACTATATCCTAGCCGAGGCTCAGGCTCGCCTAGGCGAGGAGAGCGATGCTCAGAAGACCCTCTATACGATCGTCAAGACCCGTGATGCGGACTTCACCCAGCCCACGGAGACGGGGACAGCACTCATCGATAAGATCCTACTGCATAAGCGTATGGACCTGATTTATGAGGGTGTCCGCTTCTTCGATATGAAGCGCCTAGGGACGCCTCCTAAGCGCCTAGAGGCAGCCAACTTCGATATCATAAAGACCTTCGTCGGGCTGAATGCCTACAAGGTCGCTATCGAGCGTAACTCGGGAACCAACGCTTCGGATATACCGACGACAATAGACGACCCCCGCTGGCAGTTCGCTATCCCCTACGACGAAATCGTCGGGAACAAGCTCTGCGCGCCGAACCCCTAGTCCCTGCGACTAACCTACGGAAGCCCTATCCTAGAGAAAAGAGATAGATACGTTCCTATTCTATTTACTGATCTGCAGCTGCGCCAGTCCTACCATCTGTGTAGGGCTGGCGTAGCCCTTTTTGTCCGTCCCCTCCCTCGTGTCCGTGCCTCTGAGCCTCTCTAGGCTTCTCCCTTTGTTCCCTCTTTGCCTCCAGCGTGTCCCTTATCCCTTTGCCTCCCTCGTGTCTGCTCCTCCGCCTCTATTGGCACTGCTCTTAGCTCCCAGTGTATCCTCTCGTGCCTGCAGTCTCCTACGGCATTTCCTTGGTCTAAGGCCTCCTCCCGCATACTCTTCGGGGAGGCTAGTGGGGCTTGCGGGCAATCCTTGGTGATATAATCCTTGGCGATGCAGTCCTTGGCGATGTAATCCTTGGTGGTGTAATCCTTGGTGATATAATCCTTGGCGATGCAGTCCTTGGCGATGTAATTCTTGGTGAGTGTAGTCCTTGGTGGTGCAGTCCTCGGTGACCTAGTCCTTCACGCCTCTATATAATCGTCCCGCCCTCACCCTCCTTCATGCAGCGTATGCACTGCGTGACGGAGGGTGAGGGCGGGACGTGTCTGTATATATGCCTTCGGGGATGCTACTTCTCCCTCAGGACGAGGTCTACACGGCGGGCAGAGACAAGCTCTTCCGCTTGGTGATCGACACCTCCGGCGACACTCTCGATACGATCTGGAGTGATGCCGTGGTTCAGGAGGTAGGTGCGCACGGCTCGACTTCTCCGCAGGGAGAGTAGGTCGTTGAGGTCTGCGTTCCCCTCGGGGGAGGCATAGCCGGTCAGGGTGACCTTAGTCGTAGTGCGATAGTTCAGCGCCTGTATGGCTCTGTCAAGGGTCTGCTGACTCTCCGCCGAGAGCTTGCTCTGCCCGACTCCGAAGAAGACCTGCCACCTCTGGAGCATATTGGGGTTCTCGGGCTGCTCTACGATCTCTACGATCGTGTCCGTACGGACGATCGGCTGGGCAGGTGTCAGGGGTGTCAGGGGCGTGACCGGCATCACGGGGGTGACGGGCGGGAGTGCCTTGACGGCCTCTGCCGGAGTCGGCTGAGTCTGAGCAGGGGTAGGCTGAGCCTTGGCCTCGTCGAGGGCGGCACGTAGGCTCGAGATCTCCTGCTGTAGGCGGTAGAGGAGGGAGTCGTTCTGCTCCTTCTGTACGATGGCTGTCCGCTCTACGATGCGCTCCGTCTTGCTGGGGCGATTCGTATGGATCGTCGTCGACGTATGGGTGCTACGGGTGCTGGGCTCCTCCTGGCGGGACTGGAGCAGGAGCTGTATGGCCTGCTCTAGCCGATCCAGTCGGGCATCTGTAGCTTCGGAGTACGGGGCGACGGGAGCGGTACGGCGCTGAGGCTCGTACGGCTGGATGTAGAAGACCTCAGGGGACTGTGGCTGACGCTGTGGGGAGGCCTGTGGACGAGCCTGCCCCTTCGATCGGGCGGGTCGTGCCTCGGAGCGGCTAGGCCGCACCTCGGGCTGGCTAGGCTGTGCCCCGGGAGCGATATAGACGGGTCTCTCTGGGGGGAGGGCGCCTAGCCCAAGGGCGTTGAGGAGCATCTGGAGCTTCAGTAGCCGAAGGTGCTCTGCCGTGAGCTCGCTCTGTCGCTGGGTGTGCCCTTTCGTGCGGTAGGCCTCAGCTATGGCACGTAGCCCAGCGACTAGCTCATCCTCCGTCAGCGTGATCAGCGTGTCTGGTGCCGCCTGCCTCGCTAGCGTGGAGCACTGGGTCGGGCACTGGGCCTGACCTAGCTGCACCGAGGCTAGGAGGGTGAGGGCGACGAGGAGGGATCTGGACTTCATCAGTGTCTCGAGGATCTAGGGCTAGAAGTGGAAGCGATAGCCGACTGCTAGCTGATTGTTGCGGAAGGCGCCACGGACGGTGTAGTCGATGTAGAGGCCACCGCCGAGGACCTTGTTGAGGGAAGTACCTACCACGTAGTTCGGGAGGAAGCGACCGACACCCCCGACCTTGTTGTAGCCGAGCCCGACACCGAGATAGGGGGTGAGGGATTCGGAGAAGAGGGCGGGAAGATTATAGCGGAGGTTTGCATTGATCCCGTAGTGCTTCCCATCACCGAGCCCGTAGTAGGCATCGGGGACGAGGTCGAAGCGGGAGCCATGGAGCTGTAGGTGGGCACGTACCCCGACGTTGAGGCCGAAGGCGTCTCCGAAGTTAGGCCCTGCGAAGACCGAGATGCCCGAGACACGGACAGCAGAGGCTTCGTGGGTACGTACCTCCTGGACGTGATCCTGACTCTGTCGCTCCTGCTCTGCGATGATCGCAGGGTGTTCGACGACCTGTATGGTGCTGGAGTCTGGAGCCTGAGCGTGGTACTCGGCAGCCTGGGCAGGCTGATGCTCGGGGGCACGATCCTCTCTGAGCTCGAGAGCGATAGGGGCTACGTTCAGAGCCTTGGCCTGAGCCTCGCTGATAGCGTCTAGGCGGTCGATGACCTGGTCGAGGCGCTTGATCAGGGCGATGCTGGCGTCTACGGCCTTAGCGTCCTCCTTCTTCTCGCTCTGTACCTGCTGAGCCTGCTGGGGCTGAGCGACCTGCTGACCCTGGAGCTGTAGGGGCTGTAGGGCGAGCCCATTCAGACGATACTGACCCTGATAGAGGGCATTCAGTAGGAGGATCTTGTCGAGGTCGGAGAGGTTGCTATTCGTCACCTCGTTCACACCCAGGCTCGTGCTCTGGGTCTGCTGACCTTGGTTGACCTCGCTGATGACACGGCGTACGAGCTGCTCGAATTGGCCTGTGGTCAGGGTCACCGTACGAGAGCCCTTGCCACGCTGGCAAGCATCGCCTGCCTGATCGCACTTCTTCCCCTCGGGCTTGTCCCCGTGCTTCGTGCTGGGGGTAGCGTGGGAGGTAGCATCGACACGAGCCCCGTCCTTGTCATCACGATCGTAGCCCTTGGCGTCACGGTAGTGGTCGTGGTCGCGGTCGTCACGGCGTCGGTCCGTAGCTTCGTGATCACGCTCTGGGGTGCTCTGTGCGTGGGCGACAGCGAGCTGATCGGTATGCTGGTCGACCGTAGAGATGCGGTCACGTAGGTCTTCCTTCTCACGCAGGACACGGGTCACGGTGATGGTGTCTCGGCGGGAGACGGCCTCGGCGAGCTCCTTGTTCAGCTTATTGATACGAGCGTCGTAGGAGGCACGTAGCTCGTTGAGCTCACGTAGGTTCGCTTCGTTGGCCTCAGAGACGGCTGTGGAGACATTGCGTGCGCTGTAGTCCTCGTAGAGGGCTCGACCGCTCTGGGCGGAGCGACCGAGGTTGATGCGCAGACCTGCCTGGTAGAAGGTGCTGACCCGCACGTGCTCAGGCGAGGTGACGTTGGTGATGTCGGGGTTGCCACGCTGGGTCAGCATCGCATTGACGTTCCCGTGGAGGGCGACATAGCGGTGCAGAGGGATCTCTAGCCCTGCCCCCCCGAAGAGGAAGAGGCCGCTCTTAGGATCGACCCCGTTGCCCGAGCCGACGTAGCGCTTGCTAGCGTCGAGGTAGCCCGCCCCGAGGTTGAGGTAGGGGGTGAGGCCGAGGGGCATATTCAGGCGAGCCACGAAGTTACCCCCGTACATAGCGAGCTCCTTATTGACCTTGAGGTTCAGCGTATTGGGCTGCTCGGTAGCGATGTAGTAGAAGCCACGCAGACCGAAGATCGGGGAGAAGTCCACCCCGGCATTTCCGCCGAAGAACCACTGATCAGCGAAGCCCGTGCTCTCAGCGAAGTTCACGTAGGCCACACCGGGCTCGACGACGAACTTCAGGCCACGGAAGCCACCCGTGTACATGCTCTTGTAGGCACGTGAGACGGCGTCGGCGGGGCGGTAGGTGCTCCCCCCGAAGTAGAGGTCGAGCGAGGCCTGACCCGTCCAGTTGTGCAGGAGCTTATTGCCACTGGTGGGGGAGGCGAGGAAGCGGTTGTTGGGGTTGACGTTGAACATCAGGTCGCGTCCCTCGAGCGAGAGGGCGACACGTCGTCCGAGGTTGAACTTCAGTCCGAGTCCCCCAGCGCCGTAGATCTGCTCCTCCTTGTAGTCGGTCGGCATACCTACCTGAGGTGTCCCCGTGTAGGTGAACTTCATGACCCCACCACCAGCGGTGAGGTAGGGGGTGAAGAAGGCGTTGGACCAGAGGTTGAGCTTGAGCTCACCGCCGTAGCGCTCGACCTGAGCGTTGGCATCCTCTAGTTTGTCCAGCCACTTGGCGAGCCAAGCGGGGCTGGAGGCACCTTTGCCCTTGAGGTCAAAGCTGCGTTCGTATAGGCCACGCACCTCGAAGAGTGGGCCAAAGCCGAAGCCTGCACGCACGCCCCAGTAGGGTGCGTCTCCTAGGTTCAGCTTACTGTCCCAGTGCGTGTAGCCTGCCACGGGTGCCACGGTGAAGCTTACGTCCTGCACCTGGGCTCGAGCTACCGTACCAAGTCCTGCTACGAGGGCGGTGCTCAGTACAAGTGTTAGTTTCTTCATACTTAGTCTATTATTTGTCTATGTTACGCGAAGCAAAGCCCCCTTACGCGCGTTTGGTGAAGTGGGCAAGCAAATACCAATTCTCATGCAACGAAGCGACGACCCTCTTGGCCGTGCCCCCGGTAAGTAAAAACAAGCGGGCTTATTTTGTTTGCTTTTATTACGAATTCGTCCATCTTGTCGACAATGTCCCCTCTTTACAACGTTCGCTTAGAATTATCTAAGTGTCTGGTATAAAGAGGGTGTCATGTGTAATGGGACATCGAAGCAATCTTCCCTAATACAAAGATATACAAAAGACCGTAAATCATCTCCTTACCTCCTCTTTTTTCTCTTTTCACCCCTCCCCGAGGGGGCTCATGACAACCTATAATTATCCCCTAAGGGCTCTAGGTAAGAACGTTTTCGCCCTCTCGAGATGATTGATAGACAGGATGTTGCACAGAGGGGATGATGGGGAGAATGGAGGGGTAGGGACGACGGAGGATTAGACGAAAGGGGCTACCCCTGAGGGTAGGGTCTCTCTCGGGGGAGAAGACGGAGGGGGGCTACCCCCGAGAGAGACCCTACCCTCAGGGG
>NZ_CAJPPN010000051.1 GCF_905372525.1 uncultured Porphyromonas sp. | reverse complement strand
CTAGCCCATATCCCTAGTCCTCCACAGACCGCCCCCTAGTCCTGCCTAGCCCATATCCCTAGTCCTCCACAGACCGCCCCCTAGTCCTGCCTAGCCCATACCCCTAGTCCCACTTGTATAGACCTCGCCCACCTTTACTATTACGGCTATTAGTCTTATTGGTCCTATTAGCCCTATTAGTCTTATGGGGCCTCCCCACCCGACCCACTGTGAGCTGGTACCTTCGTCGCCTCTGGTGACGGGGCTGTATCTTCGGTATCATATTTGATAGGTAGGGGATGCATAGAGCCGATGCACGGCTGTTCTCTCCCTGCCCACGAGGTAGGTAGAGATGGCACGCGCCCTAGGCTAACAAACTTGACAACAACATAAAAGACTACAATATGAGCGAAGAAATCAAGGAGCCTCGTACCGATAGAGAGGAGCCCCTAGAGCAGCAGAGTAAGACAGAGTGTCAGAGTGAGATACCCTCCGAAGAGGGTACAACGGAAAATTTGACAGAGCAGTCCACTTCCCCCGTCAGCGAGGAAGAGCGCCTCAGTGCCGAGCTAGAGAAGCTCCGGGACGCCCACCTGCGTCTCGTCGCCGAGTATGACAACTACCGCAAGCGCACCCTCAAGGAGAAGAGTGAGCTCATCCGCAGTGGTGGGGAGAAGGCTCTCGGGGATCTACTCCCCGTCGTGGATGACCTAGACATCGCCCTACAGAACCTAGACAAGGCCACAGACCTAGAGGCTCTCAAGGAGGGGATGCACCTCATCCACTCGAAGTTCCTCGACTATCTCATGCGTCAGGGTGTACGCCCCATAGAGACCGCAGGACAGCCCTTCGACGAGGAGCTTCACGAGGCTATCGCCACCTTCCCCGCCCCCGAGGAGGCTCAGAAGGGCAAGATCATCGACTGCGTCAAGAAGGGCTATACACTCCACGACAAGGTACTGCGCCACGCCTCCGTCGTCGTCGGCCAGTAACCCGTAGCAAGAGCAAAGAATAGAGTAAATGGCAACAAAGAGAGATTACTACGAAATACTAGGTGTCAGCAAGGGAGCTAGCGACGAGGAGCTGAAGAAGGCCTATCGCAAGCTCGCCATCAAGTACCACCCAGATAAGAACCCTGGAGATAAGGAGGCCGAGGAGAAGTTCAAGGAGCTCGCCGAGGCCTACGACGTACTGAGTGATCCACAGAAGCGTCAGCGCTACGACCAGTTCGGTCACGCTGGTGTAGGGTCTAGCGCCGCCGGTGGCGGTGGCTTCTCTGGCGGAGGGATGTCCATGGAGGATATCTTCAGCCGCTTCGGAGACCTCTTCGGCGGGGGAGGCTTTGACTTCGGTGGCTTCGGTGGCTTCGGCGGAGGTGGCGCAGGACGTCAGGTACTCCGAGGCTCAGACCTCCGAGCACGTGTACGCCTCAGCCTAGAGGAGATCGACAAGGGGACAGAGAAGAAGCTCAAGGTGAAGAAGCAAGTCGCCTGCACCCACTGCCACGGCGAGGGCACCAACGACAAGGACGGCAAGCAGACCTGTGGCACCTGCCACGGCTCTGGGGTCGTCATCTCCGCCCAGAGAGGGATCTTCGGCATGGTACAGACCCAGAGCGTCTGCCCTACCTGTGAGGGTACGGGTGAGGTGATCACCAAGCCCTGCTCCTTCTGCAAGGGCAAGGGGACTCAGATCGGTGAGGAGGTCGTCACCTTCAGTATCCCCGCCGGCGTATCCGAGGGGATGCAGCTCAACGTACAGGGCAAGGGCAACGCTGCCCCACGGGGCGGTATCCCCGGAGATCTACACGTGATCATCCAGGAGGAAGAGGATCCCAACCTCATCCGTAATGGCAATGACCTCATCTACAACCTCCTCATCTCCATCCCCACCGCAGCCCAAGGGGGCTCCGTAGAGATCCCCACGATCGGCGGTAAGGCTCGTGTCAATATCCCTGCTGGCACACAGCCCGGCAAGGTACTTCGCCTACGGAGCAAGGGCCTGCCCTCCGTCAATGGCTACGGCCGAGGGGACCTGCTGATCAACGTCAATGTCTTCATCCCCAAGCTGGATGAGAAGGCAGACGCTAGCGTCCTCAGCGAGATGTCGGGCTCGGCCTTCCAGCCCACCGAGGAGGCTCGTAAGGAGATCGACCGACACTACCGGCAGATGCTCCGCTAAGCCCCCTCCACCCCTAGGGGCTCCCTCCCCAAGGGAAGCCCCCGATGGGGTATCCATCCAGTACGAGGCAGCCCCCGATACACCACACTTCGGTGTATCGGGGGCTGTCTCTTTGGTAGAGGGTCTCTCCCCTTACTTATCCTTCACCTCCATCGTCGAGGTAGTCTAGCGGAGGGCGGATAGCGAAGGGCTATGAGTGCAGGGCGGAGGCTAGTGACGGCGCCGAGCAGGGCGAGGACGCAGAGGCTCTACGAGGGCAAAGTCCAGCTGCCGACGGGCTAGGTCGGCCTGCGCTACAGTGACCTCAAGCGTATCCCCTAGGCGGAAGCGTCGCCCCGTATGTCGCCCGACGAGCGAGAAGGTCTGCTCGTCATACTCGTAGTAGTCATCCTCTAGGTCTCGGCAGGGGACGAGCCCCTCACACTTATTCTCCTCTAGCTCGACATAGATCCCCCAGTCCGCTAGCCCCGTGATCACACCCGTGAAGGTCTGTCCGAGGCGTGGGATCATGTACTCGACCTGCTTGTACTTGATGGAGCTACGCTCGGCATTGGCAGCCAGGGTCTCCATCTCAGAGGCATGGTCACACTGCTCCTCGGTAGTAGCTACGTCGGCGCTCTCCCGACCCTCGATGAGGTAACGGGTCAGGAGGCGGTGCACCATGAGGTCTGGGTAGCGACGTATCGGGGAGGTGAAGTGGGTATAGCTCTCGAAGCCTAGGCCGTAGTGCCCGATGTGAGCCGTCGTATACCGAGCCTTCGCCATGGAGCGTATAGCGAGCATCGTGATCATGTTCTCCTCGGGGCGACCCTTGATGTCCCTGAGGAGCTGGTTGAGGCTCTGGCTGATCACCTCGGCACTCCCCTCCGAGCGCAGCTTGTAGCCCATACGGGCGACAAACTCCGAGAGGCTACGTAGCTTCTCCTCATCGGGCGCCTCGTGGATACGATAGACGAAGGTAGGTGGGGTACGCTTCTTTAGGTGCAGCTCGGGGGTGATGTCCCGACGCGAGGCATCTGCGATACGCTCCGCCACGGTACGGTTCGCCAGGAGCATGAACTCCTCGATGAGCTGATGGGCAGGCTTGCTCTCCTTGATGTGGACCTCGATGGGCTTGCCA
Source organism: uncultured Porphyromonas sp. (assembly GCF_905372525.1). Classification (GTDB taxonomy): domain Bacteria; phylum Bacteroidota; class Bacteroidia; order Bacteroidales; family Porphyromonadaceae; genus Porphyromonas. The sequence goes on along the minus strand of NZ_CAJPPN010000051.1, from coordinate 12,760 downwards.
GCTTCGTCCAGCTCGAAGCGTACCTCGGGACGATCGAAGGCGATACTGCCCCGCTCGAATCTCCGGGCACGGAGCTTCTGCGCCAGAGCGTGGAGCGTCAGGATCGCCTCGGCATGGTCCCCCGTGCCGGTATCGATGATCGTCTGAGCCTCCTCGTAGGTGAAGCGACGGGCACTCCGTATCACCGTACGAGCGATACGAGCCGAGAGAGGGTGAGCCTCTTCGTCTAGGGTGAAGATACAGCTATAGGCATACTTGTCCTCGTCGGGACGGAGCGAGCAGAGGAAGTTGCTCAGTCGCTCGGGGAGCATCGGGATGGTACGATCCACGAGATACACGCTAGTAGCTCGGCGATAGGCTTCGTCATCTATGCTCCCACCGGGCTGTACATAGTGACTCACATCCGCGATATGTACCCCGACCTCGTAGCCTCCGTCGGGCAGGGAGCGGAAGGAAAGGGCATCGTCGAAGTCCTTGGCATCCTGTGGGTCGATCGTGCAGGTCAGCACCCCACGGAAGTCCTCACGGTGGGCAAGCTCCTCGGCCGTGATCTCCCCCGAGAGTGCCTCAGCGGCACGCTCCACCTCCTCGGGGTACCGATAGGGCAAACCATACTCAGCGAGGATAGCATGCATCTCGGCGGTATTCTCCCCAGCCCGACCAAGGACGTCGATGACCTCACCTCGGGGGTTCTTGGCATGGGCATCCCAGTCTAGGATACGTACGACGACCTTGTCCCGGCTGGTCGCTCCGAGTGACTTGTCGTCGGGGATGAAGATGTCTTGGCGGAGCTCCTTGTTGTTGGTCACGAAGAAGGCATAGCCCCGGGAGGGCTGTAGGGTACCTACGTAGGTGGTGTGGCTGCGCTCTAGGATCTCCGTGATCCGAGCTGTCCTCACCTGGCCACGTCTATTGCGCTGTAGCGAGAGGCGCACTCTATCCCCATGGAGGGCATGCGCACACGAACGATCGGAGAGGGGGATGGGGTCAAGGTCGGTATCTAGGGGGATGAAGGAGGGACGCCCCCCACGGTAGTCGAAGTGCCCCTCCAGACCCTCGCCATCTGCGCCGCCACGGGCGAAGCGACCGGGCTCGAGCTCCTGTAGCTCACCTCCTACCGCCATCTCGGAGAGGGTCTGATAGATGGCTCGCTTCTGCCCCATCGTCGTCTTGCCGATGGCATAGCAGATCTGCTTGTAGGAGAGGACTTGTCCTGGATTGGCGTCGAAGACGAGGCGAGTGATACGCTGTATCTCGCGCTTATTGAGGCGAGAGGTAGCCCCTGTGGGCTGCTTGTCTCGCTTATGTGTAGCTAGTTGCTTTTTCTTACTCATCAATGATCTATTTGTCTGGGACTGGCGTCTCGGGGTAGGGGCGATACCGCCCGAGCTCCTAGCTCTCAGAGGGAGCAGGAGGGGCAGAGGCACACTAGAGCGCCGAGCCGTCAGCACCCCGAGGGGTGAGATGCCCTACCCAACCGCCCATAGGAGATCTACGGGCGCCTGAGGGCATGGTGTGTACTTGTCTGATGAGTAGTAGCTACCGAGGGGAGCTAGTGCTCGTCAGTGGCGTCGGTGGGAGGGATGACGAGCTTGTAGCCCTTGCCGTGGACGTTCTTGATCTCCACTCGTGGATCCTCGGCCAGCATACGGCGTAGCTTCGTCACGTAGACGTCCATGCTACGCTGGCTGAAGGAGTTCTCTCCCGACCCCGTATGCTCGGTGATCCCCCAGATGACGTTGAGGGCATGCGAGCGCTCGAGGGTCTGATTGGCGAAGAGGCAGAGGAGCGCTAGGAGCTCACACTCCTTGGTCGTCAGCTTGCGCGAAGCATCACCGATAGAGAGGGTCTGGGTCGTCGTATTGAAGGTATAGTCCCCGACGTAGTAGACTCTCTGGGGCTCCTTGCCCTCGTCATGCTTATTGGTGCGACGTAGGATAGCCTCGATACGTAGGACGAGCTCCTCCATGCTGAAGGGCTTGGTGATGTAGTCATCTGCTCCAGAGCGGAAGCCCTCTAGGACATTGTCACGCATCCCCAGGGCGGTGAGGAAGATGATGGGTACATCGGCGCTCACGCTACGGATATCCTTCGCTAGGGTCAGTCCGTCACGCTTGGGCATCATGATGTCGAGCAGGCAGAGGTCGTACTTATTCACTTTGTAGGCCTTCCAGCCCTGCTCGCCGTCGGTGCAGAGGTCTACGAGGTACTTCTTGCTTTCGAGGAGTTCCTTGAGTATAGTTCCAAGGTTTTCTTCGTCTTCACAGAGCAGTATTCTGGCTTGTTCTTCCATGAAACTTTGTCTTTAGAGGGTAAATAATCGTGCGATAGTGCGTAGTATAATACTTTGTCGTTGCTATAGGTGGGGGAGCGCCTCTCCCCCTATGTGTGAGGCTATGCGTCAGGGGCTACGGGGAGGTGGATGATCATCTTGGTGCCCACACCGGGTTCGCTCTCAGCTGTGATACGTCCGCCGATCTGACGGATGACCGAGAGGACGTACGCCAAGCCTAGGCCAAAGCCTCGGACGTCGTGACGCTTGCCCGAGCCGACCCGATAGAAGCGCTCGAAGATACGCTTGAGCTCCTGCTTCTCCATCCCGATCCCGTTGTCCTGGACGACGATGCGGATATAGTCCCCCTCGTCACTGGTGTGGATCGATAGGTGTAGAGGTACATCTGGACGGCTATACTTGACCGCATTGTCCAGGAGGTTAAAGAAGACATTGGAGAGGTGCACTTGGTTGGCACGTACCCACGTATTCACAGCCTCTAGGTCGAGGGTAAGGTCACCGCCCCGCTGCTGGGCGTGGAAGGTGTAGATCTCTGCCACCGGGAGGATCAGCTCATTGACGTCGAGGATCTCGAGGGGGAACTTGCCAGCATGTCCATCGAGGATCGAGAGCTGGAGCACCTTGTCGATCAAGAACTTCAGACGCTGCGCCTCTAGGGAGATGATCGACATCAGCTGGCGCTGCTTCGGGAGTGTGGTCGTCGGGGAGGCGCTCTCCTCCAGTAGTTTGGTCGAGAGGACGATCGAGCTCACGGGGGTCTTGAGCTCGTGCGTCATGTTGTTAATGAAGTTGGTACGCTGGGAGGCGAAGCTAATATACTTCAGCAACACCGCCAGCGCAGAGAAGCCGAGCAGCAGGACGATAATCGTGGAGATGAAGCTCGGCAGAGCCAGTCGGAAGACCTCCGCTCGCGTCGGCGCCAGGTCTAGCGAGACTCGCATGTAGGGGCGTCTATCTGTAGTGCCATCCGTGGGGACGAAGAGGTACTGCGTGACGGTATTCTCATCCTCCCACTCCCCGCGCATGATCCCCGGGGGGCGATACTCGTAGACCACTCGACCATCGTAGTCGTAGAGAGCCATCTGATAGTTCACACAGAGATCCTTGCTGTCCAAGCGCTCTCGGATCAAGCTCCTCAGCAGATAGACATTGACCATCTGGCTCATGCTGTCGGGCATATAGGTATCGTAGACGTACTTCAGGATGTACTTATCCAGCGCATGTAGCTGCGTGAAGTAAGCCAAGATAAGATCCTTAGAGGGGCGATAGTCCACACGGCTCTTGTCACCTGTGTTAGGGATACGTATCATGACTTGATTCTCAGCGATCGCACGCTCCACGGCCAACGTGTCGGCTAGGGTACGCACCCAGATATCGAAGGGTGCGACATCCGTACCAGCGAAGGTCGTGTCGGTGAGGAAGGAGCCCATCAGGCGATTTGCGCCCTTGTTGAGGTTGCGTACTAATTCACGCACCTGTAGCTCCTCTGCCACATCAGAGAGTGCTTCCTTCATCAGTCCTCGGATGCTCTCCTTGCGCTGGGTCAGGACACGGTCATAGTACTGATATTGGACCCATGTCAGCAGGCTATAGGCTGAGACTAGGGCAAGTACGATGATCCATATCACTCTTTTTTTCATACCATATCTGTTCTCTAAGTACAGGGACCTAAGCGTTACCCACAGGTTTGTAACACAAAGGTAGCTATTTCGCCCGTATTTTACACTGAGTAGTAAACAAAATGAGGAGTGACCCTCCCGCCCCGTAGACGCTCCCCCTACCCCGACCTCGGGGAGACGTCTCTCGTCCGCTACGGACGCTCATACCTCAAGCGGATACGTAGGGGGTAGTGATCGCTGTACCCTCCTCGCCAGAAGGCTCCTCCATAGGTACGGAAGGGCACGGGGAAGGGACTACTCACCGAGGGCTGCCCCATGAAGGGGCGGTAGAAGATCTCCGCACTCCCCTCCACGTAGCTTAGACGTCCTCCCCCGAGGAGGCTTCGAGAGGCATGGATCTGATCCAGCTGTGTCCACACTCCTCGGAAGCAGTAGGTGCCAGGGGGCGCTCCCTCCGCCCGTCGGGGAGTGAGCTCATAGAGCTCGGCATGCAGGGTATCTCGGGGAGGGAGTGTCCCTCCCCCCGACTCGGGGTAGGGGCGAGAGCCCAAGGCCTCACGAGTAGCAGGCTCCTCGGGCGCACCATTGAAGTCGCCGAGGACGAGGACATGCGTGTGCCCACCACTTCCCTCCAGCCTACGGGTCGTCAGCTCTCGTAGCTGCTCGCAGGCATAGCGTCTGTACCGCTCACTCTGCCGAGCACCGCCACGACGGGAGGGCAGGTGGCAGACGTAGAGACAGAGGGTATCCCCCGTAGGGACGAGCCCCGAGACCTCTAGGATGGGACGTGTCCGCTTCGTACTATCGAAGGGGAAGTGTAGGGGAAGCTCTCTTCGCCCCAGCAGGCGAAAGGTCTCCGTCCTATAGAGTAGGGCGACATTGATCCCACGGGGATCCTCGCCCTCTGTGACGGTGAAGGCATAGCCCGCCTGAGCCCCGAGTGGGGTATGGCTGAGCAAGTCCCTCAGCACCCCTGCATTCTCCACCTCCACCAGAGCCACGAGGTCGGGGAAGTGTGTCAGGCTCCCAGCACTGCTGAGCACCTCGGCGATCTGGTGGAGCTTGCGCTCATACCGAGCCTTCGTCCAGCGGTGGGAGCCCGAGGGGAGGAACTCATCGTCGGCACGCTCAGGGTGATCCTCTAGGTCAAAGAGGTTCTCCACGTTGTAGCTCATCACGATGAGCTCGCCCTGCCCCACGAGGGGGAGTCTAGCTCCGAGGAGCAGGTATAAGGTCAGCAGGATCAGTCTACGCATGTCCCTTCATAGTACTCAATAAATAATAATGGTGTACCGAGGCAATGGGGCGGGTGGAAGTCTCTCCTTCTCCATCTCCCTCCCTCCACACATAGTCACACCCAACCCTAGCCTCCACACAAAGGAAAGAAGAATCTCCGTCACCAGCAAAGCATCTCCCCCTCTCCTAGAGACGACGTATCAGCTCCTTTGGTACGCTCCATCCCTAGACTCTTCGGACTCTTAGTCCAATACCCAAGGGAGCCCATCCGTATCTACCACATCTCCCATACGTTAGAACCCCAAGCGACATAGCTACGGGAGCTCTACTGCGGACATACTTAGAGCGAAGTTGTGTACACGCGTGTACACTGTTGTATACACGTGGGTACACTCTTGTATACACGCGTGTATACTTTTCCCTTCTAGAGAGGAGGTCTGAAGTCGGTAAATCCACACCTCGGAAACAGACACCCCAATCTGAGCGCATACTCCCCGACTACATCGGTCTCGATCTCTAGTGACCTCATGTGTCCGCCCGATCCTGCCCCCTGCCTCCCCCATCAGCCGAGCACACCTATCAGAAGCGGGTACACAGGCCTGAGCTAACATATTTGTATAGTCCACTGTACAAGCGCACACGATAGGGTAGCACCTAGCGATCGGGCTAGGTCACGGGGGACGTACACTAGAGGGGCGGGGGCGAAATATTCGCCACCCAGCCGACTACGCCCATCCCTTCGGGTCTGGCGGGAAGGCGGAGGGAACACTTGGGGGCAGAGGAGAGGTCATCTACGTGATATTGACTACCTTTAGGGTAAACTCTAATCCTTATGTCACGATGAGACACTTCGGCTTACTCTGTGTCGCCTTTGCGCTCTATTCTGGTAGCCTTCTGGCGCAGACGACCTTCCCCGTACAGGGCACACTCAGGAAGACTATTGATCGCCGTCCGGTGGACTTTGCCAATGTCCTACTCCGCAGTCCTCGGGACAGCACCCTCATCACGGGTGTCGTCACGGACTCGCTGGGGCGATTTCGCCTGATGGCTCCACAGGGGAAGTACCACCTAGAGATACGTGCCCTCGGGCTCAAGCCTTACCACAAGAGCCTCACCCTCTCGGGGGCGCTTGACCTAGGGGAGCTCCTACTAGAGGACGAGGCCAAGGAGCTCGCTACAGTACAGGTCACCGCCAAGCGACCCATCATGCAGCGCAAGGCGGATCGCATGGTCTTCGATGCGAGCCAGATCGCTACCGCCGCCAGCTCTGCCCTCGATGTCCTGCGTCAGACCCCCGGGGTGAACGTCAGCGACGAGGGAATCTCCCTCATCGGCAAGGGGAGTGTGATCGTCCTCATCAACGACAAGCGGGTGCGCCTCTCTGGTACGGCACTGGTAAACCTCCTGCGCACCTATCCTCACTCTGACCTCACCGAGATACAGATCCTCACCACACCACCCGCCAAGTATGAGGCCGAGGGGAACGCCGGGATACTGAACATCATCCTCAAGAAGGCCAAGAACGACTTCTTCGGGGGGAGTGCCTCCGCCTATGCAGGGTTCAATGAGAGCCTACCTAGCTATCGGGTAAGTACGGGACTGAACTACAAGCGGGATAAGCTCTCTACCTCGCTACAGGCTAGTGCGGGCATGAGTACCTTCGGTGGAGACTTTTGTACCTTTCGTACCTACCCCAAGCAGGAGCTCTACTCATCGAGCGTGACTACCTTTGAGGTCAAGAACCGCAACCTCAACCTCCGTGCTGGGCTCGACTATGCCTTCACCCCAGAGCTGACCCTAGGTGTCAATCTCTCCTATGCCCCCGACAGGGATAGACCCCACCGAGAGAATGATACTAGGGACTATGCCATCCCTCCTGGTAACATCCGCTACCTCCTACGCTCTATGCCCGGGCGGGCTGATGAGACGAAGAAGAGCGACTACACGACAGCGAACCTTCACCTGGAGAAGAGCTTCAAGTCCGCCTCCCGACGCCGTCTCTCCTGGGATGCAGACTACATCAGCTACCGCAGTCGTGAGGAACGTAACTTCGCCTCCCAGACCCTTAACCAACTCGGGGTACCGACCCCAGGGGGAGACTTCCGCTTCAATGCACAGACCGACCAGCGCACCACCTCCTACATCACCAGCCTAGACTACACCGAGCCCCTAGGAGCGGGGACACTAGGCTTTGGGGTAAAGGGTACCTGGACGCGCACCCACAACAGCAACGACTACGATGCCTCCAGCACCCTCGGGGAGCGACACGATAGGATCCGCTTCGACGAGCATGTCTACGCCCTATATGCCGACCTCAACGCACCTCTATCCCCGAAGTGGAGCCTACGCACAGGCCTTCGTATGGAGTACACCCATACCGAGGGGATGACGAATGGACGACGGCTAGAGCACCTGAGGAGCTACCTCAACGTCTTCCCCTCGCTCTTCGTCGGCTACAACCCCAACGAGCGTCATTCCTTCAACCTCAGTAGTAATGTGAGGCTCAGTCGCCCACACTTCGGCCAGCTCTCCCCCTTCGTACGCTATGAGAACCAGAACAGCGTCTTGCTGGGGAAGGAAGACCTGCATGCAGCTAAGCGAGCGAACCTCACCCTCGGCTATACCTTCATGGGGGTACTCAACTTCGAGCTCAGCGGAGGCTATCTCTGGGATGGTATCGCACCGGTCGTCCGCCTAGACCCAGCGACCAACCAAGCAAGCTACCGCCATGAGAATGCCGAGAAGACCAGCACCATCAGGCTGGAGAATAGCTTCGTCTACAAGCTGGGCTTCATGCAGACCTACCTCTCACACACCCTATGGTACAGTGACACGAAGATCATAACTGGCGCACAGCGCACCGACTACGGAGGGGCATCCCTGACCTATGGAGCGAGTACCTACAACACCTTCTTCCTCAATCGCAGCAAGACCCTACAGGCCACCTGCTACCTATATTATAGGACACCGAGCCACGAAAACGGCTTCCACATCTCTCATCTCCTCATCGGCGGGGCTGGGCTCTCCTATACCCTGCTGGATGGGAAGCTTCGCCTAGCCCTCAGCGCAGACAACCTCATCACCACCCGCTACAAGGCTACCCTCACCACCCCAGACTACCACATGCTCATCGACAATATCTCTAATCGTCGCTACATCGGGCTCGGGGTCACCTACTCCTTCGGGGCTCAGCTCAAGGAGAAGGCGGAGAGCAAGAATGCCAAGGAGCTCCGCTCTCGTATGTAGTCCCGGAGTGCGCATAGGGGCAGGCTCGGGAGGGGTAGGCACGAGGCTTACGGGCAGGCATTCTAGGAATAATCCCTAACTTTGCGGTGGAATGTGTGGCCTATTGTCACACAAGATAACTTTAGAAACAAGATAATGAAGAAGCTATTTTTCGCAGCGATAGCTCTAGTCGCTACCTCTTTCGCTGCCCAAGCACAGATCAACCCTCGTATCGAAGTGGCAGGCAACATCGCCCGTACAGTAGCTAAGCAGCCAAACGGAGCAGACGCCACTGGTCTAAAGGTTCTCCCTGGCTTCCGTGCAGGTCTTGCCGCTGAGATCGGTATCGCTAGTGGTGTATACATCGCCCCTGGGATCTCCTTCCGTCAAGAGGGGAACAAGCAGGAAGTGACAACCAACCAAAAGACGGAGACGGTCTCCAACACACTGAACTATATCTCCGTGCCCGTGGCCCTCGGTGTCCGAGTTCCCCTCACAGAGAGTCTAGCTTTCTCTGTCGAAGGAGGTCCAGCCTTCTCCTACGGGGTTAGCTCCTCTGTCCGTACCCTCGCAGGTATCCAAGGAGGTATCAAGGCTGCCTATGATGCCTTCAAGGAAAAGCAGTACAATCGCTTCGACATGAGCATCAATGCCTCTGCCGCCATTGAGTTCAGCAAGATCTACGTACGTCTAGGCGCCGACCTCGGCATGGTCAACAGCTTCAGGGAAGCTACGGATAAGCTCAGCAGCAAGAACACTTCGTTCTTCCTCGGTCTCGGCTACCGCTTCTAGTCCACAGGGCTAGCCCACACGATTATCACTTATCACTATAGTACTATGCACCGCTATGGTCCCGAGGGGGCTGTAGCGGTGCATAGCTTTTTGCCTTATATTTGTGGAGCAAGTAGATACAGTCGCATTTACTAACTAAAGAATAACATCTACAGATGAAGCAGATCATTAGCCAGTTCGTCCCCCTAGAGGAGATTGGCGAGGTCCTCCCCTTCGGGAATGGACACATCAACGACACCTATGCCGTGACCGACCGTGAGGGCACACGTCGCTGGATCCTCCAGCGTATCAATCACCACGTCTTCCCCCGTATCGAGATACTACAGCGTAATGTAGCCATCGTCGCGGAGCGGATGCAGCAGCGCCTCCGCGAGGCTGGAGAGCCCGACCTAGAGCGCAAGTACCTCCACTTCTATCCCCTTCTGAGCGACCCGACGAAGAACTACTACTATGATGGGGAACGCTACTGGCGCGTCTGTCGCTTCATCCCCGAGAGCATGAGCATGAGCGAGCTCACCCCCGAGGCAGCACGCTATGCAGGGGAGGCCTTCGGGCACTTCGAGGAGATGCTCTCCGACATCCCCGAGGGGACACTCGGTGAGACCATCGTGGACTTCCACAGCATGCCCTTCCGCCTACGTCAGCTACGCGAAGCCGTAGAGAAGGACCCCGTAGGGCGTGTAGCTGGGGTACGAGATATACTAGAGGAGATCGACAAGCGTGCAGACAAGATGCTCCAGCAGGAGCGACTGCACGAGGAGGGCAAGCTCCCCAAGCGCACCATCCACTGCGACACGAAGGTCGATAACGTCCTCTTCGACAAGACGGGCTGTGTCCTCTGTGTCGTAGACTGGGATACAGTGATGCCCGGCTATATCCTGAGCGATGTCGGGGACTTCATCCGTACGGGGGTAAACCTCGCCGCAGAGGACGAGGCCGACCTATCGAAGATCGGGGTAAACATGCCGATCTACAAGGCCTTCGTCGAGGGCTATCTCTCCACTGCCGGCAAGTTCCTCAACCCTACGGAGCGTAGCCTCATCGCCTACGGAGGACGCCTAATGACCTACATGCAGACCGTACGCTTCCTAGCCGACTACATCGACGGGGACAAGTACTTCAAGGTACACCACCCAGAGCACAACCTCCAGCGTACCCGTGCCCAGCTACGCTACCTAGAGTGCCTCGAGGAGAAGGCCGAGGAGATGGAGGCGCTACTGAAGTAGTCCCGTCCACACCTCTACTGAGCCCAACTAGCGGAGCTCCCCATCCCTATACAGCACGAGAGCAAGCGTCCCTACCTATACGGTAGGACACTTGCTCTCGTGTTTACTTTTATCTCCCAGCCTAGAGCATACTAGTCCCGCTTGGCGCTTGGGCAAGGCGGGCTAGGAGGCGGAGGCGATGAGGCGAAGCTCAGGGGCTCTAGGTCTCCTCGGCGCCCTGCAGAGGCATCGGTAACCTCGTGGGGTCTACCAATAGAGGTCATAGACTCGGATCTCACTACGTGTACCCACCCGATAGGTCGCTCCAGCAGAGCCGATACCAGAGCTCACACAGACCTGCTTGTCGCCGTAGTCTCTTGTCCCCGAGGCTATCCCAAACTTCCACCAGACCATCGCCTGCCCCGGCCAGATCTGTCCGCCGTGGGTATGCCCACAGAGCATGAGATCTACGGGAGAGCCTGCTAGGCTGTCGATAGAGCCCGGAGTATGCTCCATCAGTAGCACGGGTCGTCGACTAGGATCAATCCCCGCCGTGATACGTGCGTAGGGCATTCGGTCGCCATAGATGGCATCGTCGCGCCCGATGAGCGTCAGTAGGCTATCCCCCGGGTAGGCGATACTATCTCTGAGGAGTGTAGCCCCGATCTCACGGACGAAGCGGATATTGGAGAGCGTGTCGGCTCGGTACTCGTGGTTGCCGAGGACGAAGTACACCCCGAGGGGTGCCCGGAGCCTACGCATCACCTTCATGACCCGAGGGTCATAGGCATAGGCACTCAGATGGTCGATGTAGTCCCCTCCGCAGAGGATCAGGTCAGGTCGCTGTGCCATGATCAGCTCTACAGCACGCTCCACATAGGGCGGAGTCATAGCCTCGCCGATATGTAGATCGGAGAAGAAGACCAGACGCAGACGCTTCTCGGCCTTCGCCCCCTCGGGGGTAAGGCGCTTGAGGTAGAGGTCTTGGTGCAGGACTACGGGGTAGCGGACATTGTGATACCCGACGAAGAGCGTCCCGACGAAGACAATCGCCGCCAGGACTAGGGAAGCCTGACGCATGAGCTTCCTCTTCCACAGTGGTGCATACGTATAGAACCCGAAGGCACGCCGATCGATGTAGCGGAGTACCTCCATGAGTACCAGCACCCCTGCTGCATACATCGAGGAGAAGAAGATGTACACACTAGCGTTCATCACATGGCTCATCCAGTCGGCCTGGATAGAGCGGTGTGTGAAGAGGGCGAGGATGAAGAGGACGAAGATCAGGGCTAGTATCCCCCAGAGGATCCGACGTCCCTTAGGCCCTAAGGCCTGACCTCCCCGCCACCCGAAGTAGGGGAAGAGGAAGAGGCAGCAGAGGACTGAATACAGATAGACCATAGTGATCGTGTAGTGTCCGCCCCACTAGAGAGCCTCTGGGCGGGTATATTGCTTGTCGAAGAGACGGAACTGGTAGTACATCAGAGCCACACCCAGCACTCCTGAGCTAATGTCGGAGAAGGGAAGGGCAAGCCATACCCCCGTACTGCCCCAGAGTAGGGGGAAGCCTAGTAGGGCAGGGATGAGGAAGAGCGTCTGACGGGAGAGACTCAGCAGCAGTGCCTTGCCCCCGAAGCCTATGCTCTGGAAGAACTGCGTCGCCGTCACCTGGAAGCCCACGAAGGCAAAGCCATAGAGACACAGACGCAGGGCATGTGCCGAGGCCTCGATCATATCGGGGGAGCTGGTGAAGAGCGAGGCGAGGAAGCTCGGGACGATCAGCGCAACGACGGTTACGAAGAGCCCGATACTGAAGTTGGTCGTCGCGCAGATCCTGAAGGTCTGACGTACGCGCCCTATAGCCCTCGCTCCGTAATTGAAGCCGATGATAGGCTGCATCCCCTGAGCTATCCCAAGCATAAACATGAAGCCCACCAGCGCAATGCTATTGATGATCCCGTAGGCTCCGACGGCTCGGTCGGCCATGAGGGGAGAGCCAGCATGCTCGGCCAGCGTAGAGTTGATCAGGAAGGCGACGCCACTGCTCAGTAGCTGGAGGAAGAAGGGCGACATCCCGATCGAGAGGATCGCCATGATCTGCTCCCCAGAGAAGCGCATGTTTCGCTTGTGGAACTGCACCTCGCTCTTGCTATCGAGGAAGTGCTGCATCACGAAGGCAGCCGACACCGCCATAGCGATCACCGTCGCCCATGCTGCCCCCTCGATACCCCAGCCAAAGCCGTAGATGAAGAGGGCATCCAGCAGGGTATTGAGCCCTGCCCCGATGAGCATCGTGATCATTGCCTTGTAGGGGTAACCCGAGGCACGCATGATCGCATTGAAGCTAAAGCAGAGCGTCGAGAAGATATTCCCCGGGATCATGATCTTCA
>NZ_CAJPPN010000050.1 GCF_905372525.1 uncultured Porphyromonas sp. | reverse complement strand
GGGGGGCGATGGACTGTGTGCGGGGTGTGTGCTGTGTGCTCGTGAGCCTTTGTCTAGGAGGTCTCCCGGCGGGCTGTCCCAGGACTTCTTTGGGCTACGGATAGAGAGGGAAGAGCTTGTGCTCAGACCTTGTTTGGGATGCTTCCTCTCCTATAAAGAACGCACAGAGGTGGATAAATCGCTATACCTTGTAAAAAACAACTCTTGCTCCCAGCCCGATCTCATTTGGTGTGGGGTATCCCGATCTCTTGATGTGCACTTCCTCTCCTCCGACACACTCGACTCCTTTTCCGACCCATACTTCGTCGCTCTCTATCACGTGCGTCATTCTGCTCTGATTCATGCGTTGCCTCTCTCTAGCACGGAGGTCAACCCTCCCTCTGAGCAGCTCATCGCTACAGACTGTGCCTTCGTCGTCCTCGCATACCTCTAAAGGGAGGGAGTTGCTCAGAGGTGGGGGCTCCGTGCCCTAGGTGGGGAGAGGCGAGCCTCCCCCGCCTAGAGGGTAAGGATCCTCCTGTGTCGCTCCCCAAAACCTCCTCTTAGCTGTGATGTCGGTGTATTGGGCGAAGGGTGGGGCTAATGGTCGCCGTACTCCTGTCGCATGAGCTGAGCCTCCTTCTCGGTGAGGGGCTGGGGCTGGGGTGTGACCTCCGCTGGGGCTTTGATGGGAGTGGCCTCCTGTGGCTGCTCCTCGGGCACTAGCTGTAGACGGTAGCCCAACTTGGGTACCTTGACTGCTCGAACGAGGATCTTGCGTAGGACGGGCCCCTCCTCGGTCTGCTGGCTGTAGCTCACCTCGTAGGTACCCTCGGTCTGGGGGCGTACCTGGAGCGAAGGCACCCAGGCTGGGTCGAAGTCCACATAGTCAATCAGCACATCATAGTAGCCATCCTCTATATCCCCATACTCGTTGCACTCCCGATATATGCGGAGCGTCTCCTGCGTGCAGTAGCGCTCTCGGAGCTGGGCGAGGATCGCGTCTAGGTCTGGGCTCATCGAGAGGTAGGTCGAGAGGTAGCACCGGTAGAAGGAGCGGATGAAGGCTACCTCGGAGCTATTGTCTACCGTGGTACTGCTCGAGAGGGGATTGGCCATGAGGTGATCGCCGTACGCCTCGCCGAGCCAGGGTGGGGTGATGAAGTCGATCAAGTAGCGACCACGTACTAGGCTCAGGTGCAGAGGGATGCGTACGAGCTCCGAAGGTTCGCCAAGGGAGACCTCGTACCAGTTACCCTTGAGCTGTCGTGCACGAAAGGTCTTTTCCAGCCCGGCGCGTGCATCCTGCTGTCTCAGTAGCGGGTCCATACCGCTGGCGACCCTGAGGCGGTGTAGCTTCACATGCATCTCGGGGGTAAGAGCCGTAGCGATGATCGAGTCACGCTGGTCGTACTCGAGCATTCGGTCTATGGAGCGGATGTACGAAGTGTAGAAGCGCTGGAGGAGAGCGATGGGGCTTGCTTTCTTGGCCTGAGCCCCGAGGCTCAGCGAGGAGCATACAGCCACCACGACGGTCAGGAGAATGAGTAAAGACTTTTTCATCTACGCCATAAAGGTTAAAAGGTGAAACAAACTATAGAGCAAAAGTAATAAAAGTTATATAACATCCCCATTACGTCCCCTTCCTATTCAGGGCAAATGCGTGGTGAGCATCCTCGGCCCTCTTGTAAAGGCCGGCCTGCTAGCTTTGCTTGCTCTCCTCATCCCCATCACGAGGCTACTTGTGAGCCGTCTCTGACGGGTAGCCTAAGGGGGGGGGGCGACGATCATACCGAGAGCGTCTCTGCGCTCCTATAATGAACACTCTCATCACCTATGTAAGGTGACGAGGACGTTCTTACCGAGAGCGTACCTGCGCTCTTGGTATGTTCGTTTCGCCCCTCTGGGAGTGTCTGATACGTAGTATGTTATGAGAGGGGGATGAAGTGCTTGACTCTCGGGCTTGGATTGGGGTGGGGGAGCCTTCGGAGTCGAGGGGGCTACCCCCAGTCGTATGGCCGTGCGAGGTTCTACCCCAGAGATAGGCTCGGCGGGATGTGGAGAGCCCTACAGGGCTGACGCATAAAATCACCATAGTGTGAGGGCAAGGTCGTGGGGGAGCATATGCCGAGGATAGAAGTATCCGTGTCCTAGGAGTAGGGATCCCCAGCGTATACCTCCTACCTAGGAGGGATGAGTATACACGTGTGTACACAACTGTATACCCACGTGTACACAACAGTATACACGCGTGTACACTACCTCGCTCTAAGTATATCCTCTATAGGGCTCGCTTGTATGTCTATTCCTTGGGGATAATGCCTAGGATCTTTAGTGATGGGCTAAGGCTCCCCCTGAGATATGAAATGATACCCCCGAAGATCCAAAGGCAGGAGTGCGAGCGAGATCATGCGTCGGCTCTGGAGAGCCCTAGGGTTCGGGATGTGGAGTGGAATAAGCGTAACGAAGGGACTTGTGAGGGGGCATACGTGAGGGAGGATACGTGAGGGTAGCAGATGGGTCGGAGGGGATAGAGCTGGAGGAGAATAGTCGGGAGCGAAGTAGGTGCGGTGCGCTAGCCTTAGGTATCAGCTCGAGGGGGCGAGAGGGATCTACAGACGTTGAGGGAGATACTCCTTGAGTGGGGGATGAGTAGTCTTGATATTGTTGTACCTTTGTGACGTAGACCTGAGATCTAGGAGGGGGATTGCCCCCTCAGAGGTACTCTCACGTCGTAGTAGAGACTCGCTCTTTCCACACAACTAACTAGATAAGATATGGATAGCCAGAAAGTTGATCTTTTTCTCGCCACCAGCCAGAAGTTCTTTGAACCAGCCCAGCTCCCCTTTATCCGTGAGCAACTCTCGCTCATAGATGACTCCCGCTTCCTCGCCGTCTCCTCGATGGAGTACCGTGACCCGATGATGATGCTCCTCGTCTCGATCATTGGGGGCTCTCTAGGGATTGACCGCTTTATCCTCGGAGATACAGGCCTAGGAGTGGCCAAGCTCCTGACGGCAGGGGGCTGTGGGATCTTCACTATCATCGACTGGTTCCAGATTCAGGGCCTCACGAGACGCAAGAATATGGAGCTCTTCATGAGGGCTCTGAACTTCTAGCTCCACCAGCCCCGAGGAGCTCCATGCCCCCCTCCCCATCCTTCGGCTAGGAAGGGGGGCTTGCTCCTTCGCACCCTATGGTGTCGGTCGTCGGGGAAGATGATGGAGATGAAGGGGGCGGTCGTCGGGGAGATGACCTAGAGGATGAACCTATGGCTAGGGTTTACTTCAGCTGGCTGAGTACGAAGTGGGGTGGACGGGCGGCTGTCTTCCTTGTATTTGCCGGCTTGCTCCTCCTTGACCTTTTCCTGATGAGGGAGGGCAGGGGGGTGCCGTGCCTTTTCCTTTCACTCACGGGGGCTCGTTGTCCTGGCTGCGGACTGCAGCGAGCGGGACAAGCCTTCCTCCGGGGTGACCTGCTGGGGGCGATCCGCTACAATTATGCGCTCATCGTGATGGTTCCCCTTATGCTGCTCTACCTCTACAATGCCTTCTTTGGGGCACGGACACCTCGGCTAAGAGCCATCCTCCTAAGCCCCTATATCGTGAGTCTGCTGATGGGATTCGTGATCCTTTGGTGGATCTTGCGCAACGTCCTCGGGTGCTAAGCTCCCGTGTAGCGGGGCTCACGAGCGCTACGTGGAGCGAGCAAGGTATCACCCAGTCGGGAGATGAGCCCCCTCCGTAGGGTTGGCGAAGGGTAGAGGTGAGGTAGTGACGGCCTAGGCTCTAGGGCAGGACAGCTTGCTCCCGCTAGGTAGGCTAGGCTTCATCACCGAAGCTACCCCCTCGGTAGGGGGGCTAGCGAAGACAAGAGAATAAATGAGAACACCTCCCGAGGGAGGCAAAGCAAAGAAAGATGAGACAGAGACTAACCCTAATCACACTAGGCGTAAAGGACGTCGGGAGAGCTCGGGCCTTCTACGAAGGCTTGGGCTGGAAGCCCTCGGAGCGGAGTATGGAGGACTACGTGCTCTTCCCCCTCGGTGGGATCGTGCTGGGGCTGTATCCCCTACAGGAGCTGGAGGTAGATACTACACTGACTCACCAGCCGACGCACTTCTCGGGGATGACCCTAAGCTACAACGCAGTGTCCGAGGAGGAGGTCGATGCCGTGATGCAGGAGGCAGAGCGACTCGGGGCGGTCATTGTGAAGCCTGCCGAGCGGGTCTTTTGGGGTGGCTATAGTGGCTACTTTAGGGACTTGGACGGCTATGTGATCGAGGTCGCCCACAATCCCCATTGGCACCTAGACGCCGACGGGCACCTCGTCCTCTAGTACATGGCGAGACCATAGCCTCTAGTGTAGCGAGGCCTGCTCCCTGCAGTGTATCTATATCCCTTCGATATTCCTAGCCGAGCCGTAGGTCTGCTCGGCTAGTTCGCTTTTCTACAAGCTACCCCCTTATAGTAAGCGTGGAAGAAGCTACCCAGCTCTGTGCCCTCCTGCCCGCCGAAGGTGTACGTGGGGGGGATGGTCGCTATCTCTGCGGTGTGCGCCCAGCTATGGAGAGGTCTTCGTCGCAAGCCCACAGCCTGCCCAACTAAGGCTGTGGATGGAGTGCTCAAGCTCCTAGGCTCGGAGGCGAAGGCTAAACTCTATCGTGACCGCAGGTGTTCTGACGAGAAAGGGCTCTCCTCCTCTGCCTCTGCCTAAGTACATGAGCCGAGGAGAGCCACCACATATTTATCAAACATTCGCATGCTGATGAACAGCCTATTACAGCCCACGACGACACCGCATGGTGCGTACCCCTTTGATCAAGTACAGGTGGGGGACTTCCGAGAAGCCTTTGATCAAGCTATTCAGGAGAAGGAGCAGGAGATCCAAGCCCTCATCGCCAGTGAGGATCGCCCTACCTTCGCCAATACCATTGCAGTCCTCGAGCGTAGTGGTGCTCGGCTGGAGTGGGTGTCGGGGATCTTCTTCAACCTCCTGCATGCTGCGGCCACGGATGAGCTGATGGCCATCAGTCAGGAGGTTACCCCTCGGCTCTCGGCTCTCTCCTCGTTCATCACACTCTCCGATGCCCTCTTCGAGCGTGTCCGCTCAGTGTGGAAGGAGCGTGAGGGGCTGGCGCTGGATGCTGAGGATCTTCGCCTCCTGGAGCGTACCTACGAGGGCTTCACAGAGCGGGGTGCCCTCCTGCCCCCCGAGGCGAAGGAGCAGCTCAAGCAGATCCAGGCTCGTATGAGTGAGCTCAGCCTGACCTTCAGCCAGAACAACCTCAAGGATCAGCAACGCTTCCGCCTCCACGTCACCGATGCCCGCAGTCTCGAGGGGATGCCCGAGACGTCACTGCGTGCTGCCGAGTCGCTTGCCCGAGAGGAGGGGCGAGAGGGCTGGGTCTTCACCCTTGCTGCTCCTAGCTTCTTCCCCTTCATGCAGCACTGCCCCGACGGTCGTCTCCGTGAGGAGATGTACCGGGCTAAGATGACGGTCGGTGCGGCAGGAGATGAGTATGACAATAGGGAGCTCATCCGTGAGCTGGCGAACCTTCGTCTAGAGTATGCCCAGCTCCTCGGCGCTAAGAACTATGCCGAGAAGGCTCTGCGCCTACGTATGGCACGCCGACCCGAGGCCGTCTATCAGCTCCTAGATGAGCTCCTCGACGCCTATCGTCCCATCGCCGAGGACGAGCTAGCTCGTGTAGAGGCCTATGCTCGGGAGCACGGGCAGACAGAGCCCCTACAGCCGTGGGACTGGAGCTACTGGGCACAGCAGTATCAGAGGGCTTACTACGAGCTGGACGAGGAGATGCTCCGCCCTTACTTCGAGCTCTCTCGGGTCTCGGACGCTGTTTTTGGTCTAGCGACGACGCTCTATGGCATACACTTCACTCCTCGTCCTGATCTCCCCCTCTACCATCCCGATGTACGTGCCTACGAGGTGACTGATGCCGATGGTAGCTACCTCGGACTCCTCTACACGGACTTCTTCCCTCGTGAGGGGAAGCAGAGTGGGGCATGGATGAACAACCTCCAGGAGCAGTACCACAGCACCGAGGGCGTAGACCACCGCCCGCATATCGTGCTGGTCATGAACTTCACTCCGCCTACGGAGGGACACCCTGCGCTGCTCACTCCGGGCGAGGTGCGTACGTTCCTACATGAGTTCGGGCACGCTCTGCATGGGATGTTTGCCTCGGCGCGCTATAGCTCACTTAGCGGTACGAATGTCGTACGAGACTTCGTTGAGCTCCCCAGCCAGCTGATGGAGAACTGGCTGGACGAGCGCACGTGGCTCCTGACCTTCGCTCGCCACTATGAGAGCGGGGAGGCACTGCCCGAGGAGCTCATCCAGCGTATGGAGCAGGCTCGGCACTTCCTCGTCGGCTATGCTGCCTGCCGTCAGCTGAGCTTTGGCTATCTGGATATGGCTTGGCATACGATCACCGAACCCCTCGGGGAGGGGCTGGATACGAAGGCCTTCGAGGAGCAGGCTTGGCAGCGGGCTGTGCTCCTAGCTCCTAGCCCTGCCCCCTGCCAGATGAGTACCTCCTTTGGGCATATCTTCTCCGGAGGCTATGCTGTGGGGTACTATGGCTACAAGTGGGCGGAGGTGCTGGATGCGGATGCCTTCGCAGCCTTCCAGGAGGAGGGTATCTTCAGTCGTGAGACGGCAGGACGCTTCCGTCGTGAGGTGCTCTCCGAGGGAGATAAGCGTGATGCCGAGCAGCTCTATGAGGCCTTCCGTGGCAAGGCGCCTACGATCGATGCCCTGCTGCGTCGGGATGGGGTGAAGGCTTAGCGTCTCGCCCTCCACTTGCGGAAGTATTATTCATACCCAAATAGATACAGCCAAAGAGGGGAAATACCCCCTCTCTGGCTGTATCCATCTAGGCGATAACCTAGGAGCGAACCTGTGGGTGACGGGAGTCACCGCTTCATGAGGCGCTCATACTTGCATTAGTGTATCATGTGGGCCTCAGGGTGATTATAGTCCATGTAGATCACGAGGGCTATGCGGTACTTGTAGTAGCGGCCAGCCTTCTTGTCGTGCTCAATGACGAAGAGGTGAGGGTGTTGCCATCGATCGACTTCCCCCGAGGAACGCCTTGTCCGTGGTAGCTTATACTTCTTGATCTCACGAAGAGCCGTAGGCATACGGGTGAACTTGATTGAGTCGAAGTCCTCCTTAGCAATCTCCTCTCCCGTCCCCTTGTAGTAGAGTTCGTATTCCTTCATTCCAGGAAATCCAGCTGCATAGTAGATAAATAGGTTCTCAATGACTAAAGAGTTTCCAAACCCCATGATAATGATATTATTCCGATCAGAATAGTCCACCTTGACCCAGTCTCGGGTTCTTAGCTTATGGCCAGGTGTGTGTCCAGACTTTAGTGGCGAGGCAAGGAGGTATATGGGTTCTCCCGATACGGGAGGAATATAGACTGCCCCGCTCGCGACATAGATGGAGTCAGGAGCATTGTATCCCTGACTCCAAGCTGTGCAGTGGAGGAGGGTAAGGAGGAGGAAGAGTAGTCGCTTCATGGAGCACTCATGCTTGCATTAGTGTACTGTGTAAGCCTCAGGGTGATGATAGTCGATGTAGATCACGAGGGCTATGCGGTACTTGTAGTAGCGGCTAGCCTTCTTGTCGTGCTCGATGACGAAGAGGTGAGGGTGTTGCCATCGATCGACTTCCCTCAAGGTGCGCCTTGTTCGTGGTAGCTTATACTTCTTGATCTCACGAAGAGCCATAGGCATACGAGTGAACTTGATTGAGTCGAAGTCCTCCTTGGTGATCTCCTCCCCCGTCCCCTTGTAGTAGAGTTCGTATTCCTTCATCTTAGGGAATTCAGCCGCATAGTAGGCAAAGAAGTTCTCAATGACTAAAGGATCTCCAACATTAACGATAATAATATTATTCTCATCAGAGAAGTCCACCTTGACCCAGTCTCGGGTTCTTTTCTTGCTCCCACGTGGCTTCACTGGGCGTAGTGGCGAGGCAAGGAGGTATATGGGTTCCCCCGATATGGGAGGAATATAGACTGCCCCGGTCGCGACATAGATGGAGTCAGGAGCATTGTATCCCTGACTCCAAGCTGTGCAGTGGAGGAGGGTAAGGAGAAGGAAGAGTAGTCGCTTCATGGGTCGTGAGCTTTAGTTTCTGAGTGTGGAGTGTCGGACCAGCTGTGTATGTTGGTTGGGACAAGTGAAGAGAGCAAGACGATAATTGAGCGAGCTGATGAGGGGGAGGTTACTTGCTGAACGTTTTCTTTTCGAGCACTTGGATTGCGATTCGTTGTAGGGCGACGAGCTTTCCCTGATTGAAGGTGAGTAAGAGCTCATGCTGTATAGCCGAGGAGGCCTTGCGGTCTTCTGCTATACGGGCTCGGAGCGTCCCATCGAACCATTCAGCACAGAACGGAGTATCTCCTTGCCCGCCTCTTAGGAAGGAGCGTAGGCGAAAGATCCAGGGTGATAGCCCTTCGGTGGCAGAGGTCGGGGCGAGTGTCTGATCCGTGAGCTCCTGGGCACTCCCATAGGGTCGGACAGAGCTAAGGTATAGTGTACCATCCCTCACGACCCAGCTACAAGATACTCCGATATTGGTACAACGTAACCCGAAACCAATGACGATGAAGTCGTTCTGCTCTAGTAGCTGGGTGTAGCCACGTAGTGACACCAGAGGTGAGACCGCTAGGGGGTAGCGTCTCCCCTCATACTCGAGGGTGTCTGCTCCTACAGTGGAGCTCAGCAGAGGGGAGCGGAAGGGGAGGCTCCGGTCTAGCTGCTCCTCGTACTGGAGCGTTAGGGGATCAGTATGTTGATCCGAAGGGGTAGCAGGGCTCTGTCCAGCTGCCCAAGTAGAAAATAGGAAAAGGAGAATAGGCAGGAGCGGGGCGAGCGGAGCCCTCTGTAGCAGGCGGGCTATCCCTAGTCTCGGGTATGTAGACACCTCCTCCCGTTGCTTAGCGTGAGGGTATTGAGCCATGGGGGATAGGTGGGGATCCTCTTCGAGAGGTATCCTCTGCCACTTCTCAGTCTGTACTTGTTTCTTCATCTGTATAAACACTATGTTGCAAACAACACTTTGGGGGGAAGACTACTGCTTCGAGCCACTCTACTGGGAGGCCTTGCCCGCACCACGAAGTGAGAGCAATTTGATTAGCAGTACCCCACTATAGTGGTGGGGCGCTTCTCTCTTCCCCTTTATTTCTATGGTAAATATAGCTTTTTCCCTTAGCCGATACTATGGGGCATTCCCCCGAGGTAGGGCTGACGCATGAAATCACTATAGTGCGAGGGCAAGGTCGTCAAGGAGTATACGCCGAAGATAGAAGTATCTATGTCCTAGTCTATATATGCCATGCGAATCCCTCCTACCTAGGAGGGATGAGTGTACACGTGTGTACACAACTGTATACCCACGTGTACACAACAGTATACACGCGTGTACACAAGTGTGCTCTAAGCATCTTCTCTGTAGGGCTTGCTTGTATGTCCATTCCTTGGGGATAATTACGTCGGATCTCTAGTGATGGGCTAAGGCTCCCTGGGATATGAAATAATACGTCCGAAGATCCAAAGGCAGGAGTGTGTGAGCGAGATCATGCGTCGGCCCTGATTCCCGAGGGGGATAAAGGTGAAAGGTAAGTGAGGGGGGCTGTGTTTGACTCGCATTTGTGGGCGGGAAGTGCACCCTCCTTGTATATTCGCAGAATTATACTACTTTTGCACTCGGGTAAGTCCTATACGACCAGCTCCCTTTGACTCCCCCAGGGCTTGATCGCAGCAAGGGTATTAGGTTGTAGCGGTGCGATGTAGATCGCTTACCCACCTGCCTCTTTAGCTCAGTTGGCCAGAGCACGTGATTTGTAATCTCGGGGTCGTTGGTTCGAATCCGACAAGAGGCTCAGATGAGTGCCATCCATTCACCCAATGGATGGCACTCGTCGTTTACGTTCCCTATCCTTGCTTCGGCGAGGTGGATGATGGGGTGCCCATTCTGAGTATGGGGTGGGGAAGGCTTCGGATGATTTATAAAATCTATGGAAACATAAGTGATATTTATCGTGTTATGTAGCATATAGAGTTAATTACTACCTTTGCGTAGTCTACGTTGCAAAAAGAGGGGGTAATGCAGATTTATTTCTTTTATATCTCTGCCCGTGGGGGAAGAACAGGAGTTGCACGTGGAGGAGCAAGCGTGGTGCACTTAAACGCATAATAGACAAACGAATATAATTATGGCTAAACTGAAGAAAGAAGATCTGCTGTCGATGTACCGCAAGATGGAAGACATCCGCAACTTCGACAACAAGGTCAATCAGCTCGTACGCCGAGGAGAGATCCCCGGCATGACGCACTTCTCCGTGGGAGAGGAGGCAGCGAACGTAGGCGCTATCTCTGGGCTGGAGCCTGGTGACCTGATCACCTCCAACCACCGAGGCCACGGGCAGAGCATCGCTATGGGCATCGACCTCAATGGGATGATGGCCGAGATGATGGGTAAGGCTAATGGGGTCTGTAAGGGTAAGGGTGGCTCTATGCACATCGCCGACGTAGAGGCCGGTAACCTCGGTGCCAACGGGATCGTCGGTGGCGGTATGGGCATCGCTATCGGTGCTGCCCTCACCCAGCAGATGAAGAAGACGGGTAAGATCGTCATGTGCTGCTTCGGGGATGGAGCTACGAACGAAGGCTCCTTCCACGAGACGCTCAATATGGCGGCTATCTGGAACCTCCCCGTCATCTTCTACTGTATCAACAACGGCTACGGTATCTCCACGCCGATTAGCTCCGTCATGCGTACCAAGCACGTCTACGAGCGTGCTGCTGCCTACGGTGTCCCAGGCGTCTTCATCGAGGATGGGAATGACCTGCTAGCCGTGCGCGAGACGATGGACAAGGTCATCAAGGACGTCCGTGCCGGTAAGGGCCCTGTCCTCGTCGAGGCGATCTCCTACCGTTGGTTTGGGCACTCCACCTCCGACCCAGGTAAGTACCGCACGAAGGAAGAAGTAGATGAGTGGAAGAAGAAGGATCCGATCCTGAAGTTCCGCAACTACCTCCTAGAGAAGAAGCTCGCCACCGTCGAGGAGCTCGATGCCCTAGAGCAGGCCAGCCACGATGCGATCGAGGCCGCTGTGGACTTCGGGCGCAAGGGACCAGAGCCCTCCCCCGAGTCTGCCTTCGAAGATATCTTCACCGAGTAGAGCACTCATCACTAACCCTATTAAAAGAATAGACCAATTATGATCGAAGGACAAGAAACAAAGGTGATGTCCGTGCGTGACGCCATCATCGAGGCCATGAGCGAAGAGATGCGTCGGGACGAGAACGTCTTCCTCATCGGTGAGGACGTAGGTGTCTATGGTGGTGACTTCGGGACCTCTGTCGGGATGCTCGAGGAGTTCGGCAAGGAGCGTGTGCGCGATACCCCGATCTCAGAGAATGCTATCTCGGGCTGTGCCGTAGGGGCAGCGCTGACAGGGATGCGTCCTATCGTGGATGTGACCTTCATGGACTTCATCGTCTACATGATGGACAACATCGTCAATCAGGCTGCTAAGACCCGCTATATGTACGGTGGTAAGGGCTCTGTGCCCGTCGTCTTCCGCTGTGCTGCAGGCTCTGGTCTGGGCTCCGCTGCTCAGCACTCACAGAGCCTAGAGGCATGGTTCTGCAATATCCCGGGCCTCAAGGTCGTCGCCCCAGGTACCCCTGCGGACGTCAAGGGACTGCTAAAGGCCGCTATCCGGGACAACAACCCCGTGATCTTCCTTGAGTACAAGGCTCAGTACAATATGAAGGGCGAGGTGCCCACCTCCCCCGACTTCGTCCTACCTATCGGCAAGGCCGACATCAAGCGTGTGGGTAAGGACGTCACCGTCGTCACCTACGGCCGTATGCTGGAGCGTGTCCTCCAGGCTGCTGACAAGGCTCTCGAGAAGGGGATCGAGGTAGAGGTCGTAGACCTAATGACCCTCGCTCCTCTCGATCGTGAGACCATCATCAACTCTGTGAAGAAGACCGGCCGTGTCCTACTCGTGAACGATGCTCACAAGACCGGTGGCTTCCTCGGAGAGATCGCAGCCTCGATCGTAGAGAGTGGTGCCTTCGACTATCTCGATAGCCGTATCCTTCGCCTAGCCGCTGAGGATATTCCTACCCCCTACAACCATTCGCTCGAGGTAGCTATGCTGCCCGATGTCGATCGTATCCTGAAGTACATCGAGCGTCTCTACGACAAGCGATAGTCACAACGAAGCAACGAAAAAGATCCGTGTATAGCCCTCTACCCTACGCAGGTGAGGGCTATACTCAATAAGAAAAACTCAATATGGGAAATGATAAACTGAGAGCCACCCCCGCAGCTCGCTCCCTAGCTCACCGCATGGGCGTCGATCTGAACGCGATCGTTGGCTCAGGCTACAAGGGGCGTATCCACGCTGAGGATGTAGCAGAGTTCAGCTACGAGAAGGCGGGGGGAATTACCCCGCTGGCCAAGAAGATCGCTGAGTCGTTTGGGCTAGATACCTCCACGCTCAAGGGCTCTGGCTACCGGGGCAAGATCACACGTGCAGACGTCGCTGCTGCCCTAGGGGATCGCTACTACCCCAACCTCGAGGCTATCCTCGACCCCTTCACCCTCACGCCCAAGACAGCTGCTCCCGGCACCGCTCCCGCAGCCGCCCAGGGTACACCTGCCGCTGCCCCTGCCGCTCCGGCCGCTCCCGCAGGCTCCGCTGCTCCACAGGGTGGGGTAGAGCTCGTACCGATGAACATGATGCGTCGTGTCATCGCCAAGCGTATGAGCGATAGCTACTTCTCCGCTCCTACCTTTGTCCTCAACTATGAGGTGGATATGTACGAGGCCACCAAGCTCCGTAAGCAGCTCCTCGAGCCCATCAAGGAGAAGACGGGCAAGAAGCTCACCGTGACGGACATCATCTCGATAGCCGTCGTACGCACCCTGATGAACCACCCCTATATCAATGCGACCCTCACGCCCGACGGCTCCCAGATCGAGCTACACCACTACGTGAACCTCGCTATGGCTGTCGGGATGGACGAAGGCCTCCTCGTACCCGTGGTACATGGCGCAGAGAAGCTCGGGCTGGTAGACCTGATGCTCCGCCTCAAGGACATCACCGAGCGGGCTGTGGGTAAGAAGCTTACCCCTGCAGACCAGGAGGGCAGTACCTTCACCATCTCCAACCTCGGGATGTACGGTGTCGAGTCCTTCACCTCCATCATCAATCAGCCTAACTCCGCTATCCTCTCCATCGCTGGGACGAAGGAGATGCCCGTCGTACGCAACGGCGAGGTCGTCATCCGCCCCATCATGAAGATGAGCCTGACGAGCGACCACCGTGTGATCAATGGTCTGGCAGCAGCGAAGTTCATGCAGGAGCTCAAGGCCACACTAGAGTCTCCACTGCCCCTGCTCGTTTAAATTCCCCCCTCTCGAAGTAGAAACACAAAAGATAGATCCTAAATAGATATGGCAACAGAGATCATCATGCCCAAAACGGGCCTAGACATGACCGAAGGTGAGATCGTCAGCTGGCGCAAGAACGAAGGCGACCCCGTACAGGCTGGGGAAGTCCTGCTGGAGATCATGACCGACAAGACCAGTATGGAGCTCGAGGCCGAAGCCTCCGGGGTTCTGCTGAAGATCACCCACCAAGCCGGTGAGACGGTACCTATCGCCGAGGTCATCGGCTATATCGGTGAGCCAGGCGAGAGCCTCGACACCGTACGTAGTAAGGACGAGGTCATCCCAGAGAAGCAGGAGGGCCCCAAGCATGAGGGTGCACCCCTGCCCCTCGTACACCTCGAGGGCTCCTATCACCTCTGCGTGATCGGTGGTGGCCCTGCTGGCTACGTCGCCGCTATCCGTGCCGCTCAGCTCGGCGCTAAGGTGGCGATCGTCGAGAAGGCTGAGTTCGGTGGTACCTGTCTCAACAAGGGCTGTATCCCCACAAAGACCTTCCTACGCAATGCCGAGATCCTCGATGGCGTAGAGCAGGCTGCTGCTCGTGGGATCAACTTCGCCGATATGAGCTTCACCGTGGATATGAAGAAGCTCGTAACCTACAAGGACGGCGTTGTCAAGAAGCTCACCGGGGGCGTCTACTCACTGCTCAAGAGCAATGGGGTAGAGGTATTCCGTGGCGTCGGTAAGATCAACCGTGACAAGGACGTCGTCGTCGATGGTAAGGACATCATCAAGGCAGACAAGATCATCCTAGCCGGAGGCTCGAAGGTAGGCCGTCTGCCTATCCCTGGCCTAGACCACCCCGCAGTACTCACCAGTGACGATATCCTCAGCCTACAAGAGCGCCCAGAGAGCCTCGTCGTCATCGGTGGTGGTGTCATCGGGGTCGAGATGGCCGAAGCCCTCGTATCCCTCGGTACGAAGGTCACGATCATCGAGATGGCCGACTACATCATCCCTGCCCTCGACAAGGAAGTCTCACAGACCCTACGTGGCGAACTCGAGAAGCGCGGTGTGAAGATCCTCACTGGCGCAGCTATCGAGAAGATCGAAGACCGCTCGGGCAAGCTCGCTGCTATCCTCAAGGACGGTACGACGATCGAGGGCGAGAAGGCTCTGCTCTCTATCGGTCGTGTGCCTGACCTAGAGGGTGTGGGTGAGATCGAGTTCGAGATCGAACGTGGTCGCATCAAGGTCGATAAGTTCATGGAGACGAGCGTCAAGGGGATCTATGCCCCAGGGGACGTCAATGGGCTGAAGATGCTTGCTCACACTGCCTTCCGCATGGGTGAGGTAGCAGCAGAGAATGCGCTACGTGGCAACGAACGTGAGCTAAAGATGCTCTCCGCTCCCTCCGTCGTCTACACGCGCCCCGAGGTAGCTACGGTCGGTCTGACCGAGGATCAGGCCCGTGAGAAGTACGGCGAGATCCGCGTCGGGAAGTTCCCCTTCGCTGCTAACGGCCGTGCTCTAGCCTCTGGTGAGACCGCTGGCTTCGTGAAGGTCATCCTCGACAACAAGTATGGTGAGATCCTCGGGATCCACATCATCGGGGCTATGGCTGCCGAGATGATTAGCCAGGCCTCTCTGATTATGGAGATGGAGGCTACTGCCGAGGAAGTGATCGATACGATCTACGGTCACCCCACCTACTCCGAGGCACTGTACGAAGCCCTCGCCGATGCCCTCGGTGTGGCTATCCACCTGCCTGCTAAGAAGAAGTAGTCTCTCGGACCCTTCCTCTAGGGTATATCCTCCTCGCTGGCTCACTGTCCGCCCCTCACATGGGGCGAGATGAGGGCTCGGGAGTCTGCACTCAGCCCCCTGAGTGCCTTTAGAGAGCCCCCGATACATGACCACCATGTATCGGGGGCTCTCGTATAATATTATAGTGTGTAGCCCTTATATCGCTCTCCCCCTTCATATCTATTCCTCTTCGCTTTTGGCCGCTCCCGTGTCCCCTCCCCTAGGCTTAGCTCTTCCCATCCCTCTCCCCTCCTTTCCCCACGGGTCGGGGTTGGGGGGGGGACACCCTACACGCTATGTCCGGGCTATGGGGAGACGTACCCTTGTGCCCACCTTCGTCCTCATAACACGGGAGAAAGGAGGCCTTACTTGGTGATGTGGGATAACTTATGTACCTTTGGAC
The DNA here is from genome assembly GCF_905372525.1 of uncultured Porphyromonas sp. Classification (GTDB taxonomy): domain Bacteria; phylum Bacteroidota; class Bacteroidia; order Bacteroidales; family Porphyromonadaceae; genus Porphyromonas. The sequence continues at coordinate 577 of NZ_CAJPPN010000050.1, read as the reverse complement.
AGAGGAATATCAAGAATGACAGCTCGGACTATACTCTTCTTCAGGTGAAGCAATCCCATCACCACTAGGGTGGGGTAGCTCCTATCGCAGTCTCCTGAAGGCGGATGGGAGGCGGACCCATCGCCCCTACCGAACTTATCACGCTCCCCCAGAGAGGTGATTTTGTTTTAGAGAGGAAAAGCAGTATTTTTGAAGCCCAAAGGGGGGGAAGTGTCCCCCAGTGAGTCCCTTCCCTCGACACCAAGGGGGAGGGTTAGGCCAAGCGGGCAAGGCTCACCTATAGCCCCTCATGCTGAGGGTGTCGCCGTGCGATGTGCCGTCTTCTCTAACGCCTATGTGTGCTGGGAGGAAGCCGTGCCTTCCCGAGCGCTCCACCGCTCTCCTATATCGGGTGAAAGAAAGAACAAACGAAATAATAAACTTACTAACTCACAAAAACTATTTCGACAATGAAAAAGGTATTCGCAACCCTCGCTTGCGTAGCTCTTCTCTCTGCCGGCTTCTCTACAGTAGCCCTGGCACAGAATGCAGATAGTGCAGCTGCTCCTGCTGCTACTCAGGTAGACCAAGCTGCTCC
>NZ_CAJPPN010000049.1 GCF_905372525.1 uncultured Porphyromonas sp. | reverse complement strand
GGAAATGCCCCCAGAGCCAGGGGCACTGGGGGCATCGAATGATCGAGGAGGGCGGGGAAAGACTGCCCCAGATGGAGCAGGCGAGGGAGCTACTTCTCGAGTAGGTCGAGGGTGGCGAGCTTGTAGGTGATCGCCCCCTGTACCATCTGCTGGGCTTGCTCCATGGAGGCTAGCTGCAGGCTCTCGGCATAGGCTTGATTGTAGTACTTACGAGCCGCTGCGTAGTCCTTGAGTTCCTTGTAGGAGTCGCCCGCCATGACGAGGTAGTTTACCTTGCTCATGATGACGGTCTCGGTGGGGATCGCCTTCTCGAGCCAAGCGATGGCCTGACGGTGATCCTCGGGACGGAGCTTAGAGGCTGCAGCGTAGTAGAGAGACTGAGCTGCGGAGGCATAGTCAGAGCCGTTGGCATCCTCACCGAGAGTATCGAGGTAGTGCTTCATGCGCTCTATGTAGGTGGGGACATTCTTGTCCTTGTAGATCGCATAGAGGGCATCGTAGTAGTCGAGGGACTTCTGGTAGGGAGTGGTGTGCTTGAGCTTGATGACGTCGTAGGCCTTCTTGTAGTCGGTACGGATCTTCTCCAGATACTCCTTGTACTTGATGTTGCCGTCCTTGACGAGGTTGAGCATGCGCTCATCATTCTTCTCGATGATGTAGTAGGCGGCGGACTCGCCGACGGCGCTGATCCACTTGTCGAGGTTCGCGTTGATGTACTCTACCATCTGCTGGGTCTCGGACTCATCGTTCCCGCCGAGGGAGCTGATGATCATGTAGTCCTTCTTGTTGATGATGGAGCCATCGGCCATCTTGCGCTCTAGGTAGCTCTTGTAGAGCTTGCGTACACGTACGACCCACTTCTCTGCGTCCATCCCATCCTGGGTAGTCAGGAAGCGGGGGGCTTGGATGAGGAGCTCCTGCTGGATGCTGAGATCCTGGGGGGACTTGCGGTGATCCTCCCAGTACTGCTCGAAGCCCTTCATCTCGCCGAGAGCCGTCTTGGCGAACTCGATGAGCTCGGCGGCCTGCACGAAGCCGGCGTTGATCGAGATGGCCTTGCCATCGGAGGCGATGATCCCGAGGGTGGGGAAAGCCTCTACCTTGTATTTCTTGGCCGTCTCGACGTTCTCGGGCTTCTCGGCGTCGAGCTGTAGGCAGACGAAGCGTTCGTTGAAGTAGGCGCCTACCTCGGGCTGGGTGAAGACGGTCTTCTCCATCTTCTTGCAGGGGACGCACCACGTAGCGTAGAAGTCTACGAAGAGGGGCTTGCCCTGGCGCTGAGCTTCCTGAAGGGCAGCCTCGAAGGTACCCTTGAAGAAGCGGATACCTTGCTCCTGCTGTGCCGATACGGGCTGCACCATCAGGAGCAGCAGTAGGCTGAGGAGGATATGCTTGAGCTTATTCATTGGTTGTCTGAAGTGTATGGTGGGACGGGGCTAGTTCTCCTTGTCCTGGATGATGAAGGTGCAGAGCCCGATGAGCTCGCGGGAGTAGCCTTCGTTGTAGACCCGGAGGTTCACGCTGTAGCGACCATTGGGGAGCTTGTCCACGGCGGAGGGGAAGACGTTGATCGTCCCGCCCGCCACGGTGATCTCGCCCGAGGTGACGCAGGAGCTGAAGGTGGCGGCATCACCACCATCCGAGACCGTGACCCCTAGGTACTCGAAGTTCACGGGGTTTGTCCCCGAGACCCCTTGGATACGTTGGCTCGTCCAGGGGGCTGGGTACGGCTTGGTCTTGCTGTGGGGGTTGTCGTCGGCTACCGTGCGGTAGACCTGCACCTCCCTCTGGGGGAAGGAGGCGTAGGTGGTGTCTAGGTATCCCACGGGGATCTTGCGGCAGGCCGTGCCGAGGGATAGGACGAGGACGAGGAGCAGGAGGCTCCTGGTGAGGATGGCTTGCATAGGTATCTAAGGGAGATTTAGAAGTCTGTAGGACGGAAGTTGTACTGCAGGGAGTGGACGATACCCGTCTGGGTACGGATGTTGTGCGAGGCGACGAAGCTCGTGACCTGCGTAGAGGCTGAGACGAGGAAGAGCTGCTCAGGGCCCGTACCGGGGACGCTATTGAAGGCCGTGCGGAAGGAGTAGATCCATAGCTGCTTGCCCGAGGCCATCGTGTAGGTCTTGCCCCCCGTGCCGATCGGGTTACTGCTGTTCGTGGAGGCACGCCCCGGGATGAAGCTCTCCAGGGGGATCGCTTCGCTGGGGATGATCCCATTGAGGATAAACTCCTTGGCCTTGGTCGCATCCAGCTGATCCAGTAGGCCGAGGATCTGATCGTCGGTGAGGCGCTGAGCCTCGGCCTCTCCGTCCCCCCCATTGTTGGTGACCTCATCGGCGTACTGCTTGAGCAGGTAACGACGCCAGCTGTGGTTCGTGATCCCGAAGCAGGTGATCTGCGACCCATAGGTGCCCGAGCCCTCGAAGGTGGACTGCAGACCGAGTCGCTTGGAGATGCGTACCAGCATGCTCCAGTCATAGGGGTGGGACTCGAAGTAGGCCCACATACTCCCCGGGTACTCCCGCTGGGCTAGACCCGTCTCGACAAAGTTATATTTGGTGCACGCACTCAGCAGGAGCATAGTCCCCACGAGGAGTAGGGCGCTGAGGCGTCTGAGGTGAATAGTCATACGTATACGTAGCTAAGAGGTGAGACCTAGAAGTAAGAGACCCAGTACTTACGCTGGAGGATGGAGCCATTGATGATCTTGCCCGTCTTGTCCTGGAAGGCTGCCTGCGGGATAGGTAGGTTGAGTGCTCCTCGGGCAATATCCGTGGCGGTAAGCTGCTGGAACTTGCCCTGTAGCTTCGTCGCCTGATAGCCGTTGCGCAGGATATCGTAGTAGCGGCTATCGTTCTCCAGGAGGAACTCACGCTCACGCTCGTGGAAGATAGCCTCCTTGAGGTCGCTCTCGCCTGGAGCAGGGTAGTCGGTAGCACCTGCACGCTGGCGGATCCTATTGAGGTCTGAGGTAGCACTCCCGGTCTCACCGAGCTTAGCATAGCACTCGGCACGCAGGAGGTAGATGTCCGCTAGACGCCAGTAGACGTAGTTCGCATCTATGCTGACGAAGCTCAGCCCCGAGGAGCTGCTGGCGTCGTTGACGAAGATGGCGTTGCGGAACTTGTAGGGGATCGCATAGTCCTTGCCCGCCACCTCGTGCGTCTGGTCGGCCTCGTAGAAGAAGGCCGTGCGTCGCGCGTCGCCTGCATCTGGGTAGAGGCTGCGTACGGTAGAGGCGAGCAGACGGAAGGGGGCATTGGTGATATCCCCTTGCGATAGGGTCTTATCGACAGGCCAGGTGCAGTAGAGGGCTGCGACCTCATTGTGCGAGACGGAGTTGTTGCTACGGGTCTTGTCGTAGACGAGGCTGAAGATCTCCTCGGGGTTGTCCGCCGCAGGATCGGAGAGGCGCTTGCATAGCTCCTCGGGGCTGGAGAGGAGCGAGTAGCTACCCGCCTGACCATTGATGAGGACAGAGGCGTAGTCGACGCTCTTGCGGTAGGCCTCCTGTGCACTCGCACCAGAGAGTCCGTAGAGCTCGATCATGCTCCCCTTCCAGGCATAGAGGTGCGCCAGCAGAGCTGCGGAGTTGCCCTTGGAGGCAAACTGCTTGCTGGAGACGGCTGCCCCGCTGAGGTTGCGGAGCTTGTCGTAGGTCGGCAGGATGCTGTAGGCCTGCTCAGCGTGGTAGATCGCCTTGTCGATGACCTGGAGCATCGAGGAGAGGGGATACTGACGGATCGCCGAGGTGCTCTCGGGGATAACGGCCAGACCGAAGGCTCGGGAGAGCGTGAAGTAGGCAAAGCCTAGGGCGAACTGAGCCTGCCCGACATGGTAGGCTCGGCGCTCATCGGTCAGTCCCTGAGTACGGCCGATATTCTCCAGCAGGAGGTTAGCCTCGAAGATCAGGTTATACAGAGGCTTCCAGTCGTAGTTGCCCCCGATGACCGTACGTGGGTTCCACTCTCGTAGCTCGTCCGAGGAGGCCGTCTCGTCGGCGATTAGTCCCACCTGAGTGAGGATGCTGGAGGACTCCAGACAGTTGTTCAGGTAGAAGTGTATGGACACCGTGGTGGCATTGAGCTCGCTCTCCCTACTGAAGGCATTGCTGTAGGTGATCGAGTTCGTAGGGGTATAGTCGAGGTTGCAGGCTGTCGCTAGGAGCGATAGAGCCAGGCAGGATATGAAGTATCTCATCGCTGTGACTAAAACTTGAGGTTGAGGCCGAGGGTAAACTTACGGCTCAGGGGATACATCTCTCCGGTATCCTTGCCCGTGTAGGGATTGACGATCTCGGGGTCGAGGCCAGAGTAGTTCGTCAGCAGTAGGAGGTTCTCACCGGAGAGGTAGAGGCGCACGTCCTTGAGGTGTAGCCGCTTGTACCACGACTGGGGCAGGCTGTAGGAGAGGGAGAGCTGCTTGAGACGCAGGTAGCTCACCGTCTCGATATTGCTATCGATGTCGCCATCGTACTGACCGATATAGCCTGCATCGGCGAAGGTGATAGCGGGGTACTTCGTCCGGTCTCCGGGCTTCTGCCAGATGGAGGCCTTGTTGAAGTCGTTCATGATGGGGCCGAACTTCTGGTTGAAGCTAAAGGCGCTATTGGCCACCATATTCATCATCTTGCGCCCGAGGGTGTAGGTGAATAGGACGCTCAGCGTGACCCCCTTGTAGGTGAGCTGGTTCGTGATCCCCCCATAGGCTAGGGGCAGTGCACTCCCAGCATAGTAGGTATCCTTGGCGTCGATACGTCCGTCACCATTCTGATCCTTGATCTTGCGTCCGCCGACGCGCAGGGGATAGTTCTCATTCTGGAAGAAGAGTGGGGTGCGTGCTCCGAGCTGGTTGTAGTAGTGGGGGATGTCCTCCTCACGCTGTACGATGCCCTCATCCTTGTAGGTATAGATCCCGTAGGTCGGACGACCGATGACCTTGTCGTCGAGGTCGGTACCGTCGTAGGAGGAGCGGAAGAGGTTCCAGTTGCGGGCGATATTGTAGCGTAGGCTCCAGGAGAAGTCCTTGCGCTTCATCAGATCCGCCGAGAGGTCGAGCTCGAGCCCTTCGTTGGAGATGGAGGAGGAGTTCACCCAGGTCTTCTTGGAGAGGAAGAAGTTCCCTGGGGTGGGTACCTGCACGAGCAGGTCGTAGGAGTACTTGTAGTAGTAGTCGAGCTTGACCTTGAAGCGGCTATTGAAGAGATCCACATCCAGCCCTAGGTCATACTGGTCGCTCTTCTCCCAGGTCAGGTGGCTATTGGCCATGGAGCTGGGGATGAGCCCAGGCTCTCCTAGGTGGGTATTGCTCTCCTCCATGAGCCCGTGGGCGAGGTAGGCCTCCTGGAACTTCTGTCCCGACTTACCCCAGGAGGCACGGAGCTTCCCGAAGCTCAGCCACCAGAGATCCTTCATGAAGGGCTCTTCGCTGAACGACCACGCCAGCCCGAGGGAGGGGAAGGCAGCCCAGCGGACATCCCGGCCGAAGACCGAGGAGCCGTCGAAGCGGATGGAGGCATCGAGCATGTAGCGACGCTTGTAGTTGTAGGCCACACGTCCTAGATAGCTCAGCATAGCCTGGTCCTGACGGTCGGTGGTCACGTTCTGCAGCGACTCTACTCGGCCCTCCACCGTGCGGGTCTTAGGCCAGCCCTCGCCGATCTCGTGGATGAGGTTCGTGGGGCCACCCTGAGCCTGCCCAGCGATCTTCTCGATGAGGTCATAGGTGTAGGTCGTCCCGGCCAGCAGGTCGAAGTTGTGCTGCTGTAGGCTGAAGCGGTAGGAGAGGAGGTTCTCCCACTGGATCATCGCCATCATAGAGCGAGAGGCCTCGACAGAGGAGAGGCTATTGTAGTTGAGGTAAGAGGGCTTGAAGATGTGGTTCTGCCCGAAGTAAGCATCTGCAGAGACAGAGGTATTAAACTTCAGTCCACGGATGAACTCGTAGTCTGCTCCTATGGAGAGACGAGCATTGAACATTGTATTACGCGCCTTGATGTCACGAATACGTTGTAGGGCAGCACGCTCGGCTTCGGAGCCTCGGCCTGGGAAGACGGTCGGAGCCTCCTTGGGGTCTACACCTAGACCTTGGGCGTGGGCTCCGTCGGCCGCACTCTGATTGTTGTAGGCGAGGTTCAGACGGGTGAAGGCATTGAGCTTCGGAGTCAGGCGCAGGTCGAGGTTCGAGAGGAAGGTCGCACGGCGGAAGCCTGAGTTGATCTGTATCCCACGCTCGTCGTAGATGCCCCCACTGACTAGGTAGCGGACATTCTCGTTCCCGCCCGAGGCGTAGAGGTCGCCATTGGTGACATGCCCGACCTGGAAGATGTACTTCCACCAGTTCGTACTATTATTATAGAAGGTATTCAGCGAGTCCTGGATGGAGGCAGGAGGGAGTTGCTCGCGGGGCAGGACATTCCCGTTAGCCCAGAAGTAGTCGTAGGCACCGTCGTTGGAGGGGCCCCAGCCGTAGGTACCGGCATAGCTATTGGGGACAGTCGCCCGGTCGGTACGCCAGTCGTAGTGCCCGACCCGCTGAGACCGAGCCAGCATCAGGTGTGCCAGACGCTCCCCATGCCCACGCATCTGGAGCGGGGTAGCGGGGAGGTAGGAGATGGACTGGGAGAAGTTGATCCCGAACTCAGCCTTGCCACTCTTCCCCTTCTTCGTCGTGATGAGGATGACCCCATTCCCCGAACGAGAGCCGTAGAGCGAGGCCGAGGCGGCATCCTTGAGCACCTCCACGGACTCGATGGTCGAGGGGTCAAGCCCAGCTAGGGCATTGATCCCGCCCGCTACGGGTGCCTTGGAGAGGGGGACACCGTCGATGACGAAGAGAGGGCTCCCGTCGTTGACTCCCTGAGTATTGAGCGAACTGATCCCTCGGATGGAGATGGCATTACCTCCACCGCCTGGGGCACCTGACTGCGAGGTGACCTGTAGCCCCGAGAGCTGTCCCTGTAGGAGCCCCTCGATGGAGGGGGCGGGGGCATCCTTGAGCTGGTCAGCCTTGATGGAGGATATCGCACCCGTCAGCTCACGGGTATTGCGCTTACCGTAGGCGATGACGGTCACCGAGCCGAGGCTCTTGACGTCCTCGCGGATCGTGATCGTCACGGGGGTGCCCTGAGTGAAGGGGAGGGTCGCCGCGGTGTAGCCGACGCAGGTGACGTGGAGCTGGCCACTAGCCTTGTCGGTATGGATGACGAACTGACCCTGGACGCTCGTCTGTGCCCCGAGCTGCGTGCCCTGGATACGGACGTTGGCGCCCGAGACGGGCTGGCCGTCCTGATCTCGGACGACCCCAGTCACCTGCGCCTTGGTGGCCGTCTGCTGCTGGGGGCGGAAGATGCGGATCGTGCGCCCCTCGACACTATAGAGGAAGGGCGTACCCCGGAGGATCCCTTCGACAGCCTTCTCGGGGCTCACTTCGTCGAAGGAGACGGTGGCCTTGTAGCCCCCGGTGCGCACCTCGGGCTCGTAGGTGATCTTGTAGCCGGTGCGTGTGGCGATGAAGTCGAGGATGGAGGCGATCTCCTTGTCCTTGAACGACACGGTGATCGTCTGTGTAGGTCCCTGTGCTTGTGCGCTCTCGGGCAGAGCGATCCCTAGGGTGAGTGCACCCAGAGCGAGGCTCGCCAGCAGAGCATGTGTACCCTTGCGTGGTCTCATATGTGGTAGTTGTAGATGTGACGTTGTTCCTATGTCTGCTCTTGGTAGGGAGAGGGCGGGGGGAGCCCACGGCGGGGCTGTCGCCCGCCCTCTCTCTATATATAATGGAGGGGGAGGGGGGAGCTCGTTAGTGCTCCCACTTCCTATCCTCTGGGGCAAGGCTCTTGACGACGATGTCACGACGCTTACCCTGCTCGAGGAGCTTCCTGAGGAGGGCGGAGAGGTCGCTGACGGTGATGTCGGCGATGCTCACCTCGTCCTTGCGCTTCCCGACCCCTAGGTCGGGTACTTTGCCCGTCTCGGCATAGCTATTCAGGAGGGCGATCCAGACCCCGAGGTCGATCTTGTCCCCTGCCTGCTTCTCCCGCTCGGCCTCGTCGAGAGTGAGCGGGACGTGTACCTTCTTGAACTCATCCTGTGTAATCCCCCCTGCGGCCATGGAGCGAAGGATCTCGTAGGTACGAGCCTTGAGCTGGTCGGCCTTGTCTCGGGCGGTGCTGAAGTGGATGGAGAGGCTGGTCGTGGCGATAGGCTCTGCCGTATAGCTCGTATTCACTGCGACACTATAGGTAGCCTGATCACGCTCACGGAGCTCGTCGAAGAGGCGGTTCTGTAGCACGACCTCCAGCAGGGATAGGGCTAGGCTCTCCCGGTCGGAGAGCTTCTCACCGCCTAGGAAGGAGAGCTCGACCTCACCCACATCACCCGAGAGGTCGGCCTCGAAGGTGCGCTCGATGACCCGCTCGGGGGAGCTGTGATCGACGACTCGGTAGGTGTGGCGGGGAGCCTTGGGGTCGCCCGGCAGAGCCGCTAGGTAGGTTGTGACCAGACGTCGAGCCTCGGCCTCGGAGAGATCCCCTAGGAGACAGGCGGTGAACTGCGAGGCGTCGCCGAAGTGCTCCCTATAGAGACGCTCTAGGTCGGTATAGCGCATCTGGCTGTAGAAGGCATCATCCTCACGGGGATTGGACTCCGTGATGGGGTTCAGGAGCTCACGTACCTGCTGGTCGATAGCCGCCTGACCAACCCGTGGGGTGGAGGCGTAGATGTACCGCTTGCGCTGGAGCCACTTGGCGAAGATGGGCTCGTCGAAGCGCTGCTTCTGTAGCACGAGGTAGAGGTAGCTGAAGAGGTCATCGGCTCCGTCCACCTTGTTGCGTGCCTGCATCCCGTCCATATACTGGTTGATCGTGAGGCTCACGTCGAGGGGACGGCCACGGAGCCAGGTGGCGAGCTGATTGCGGTTGTACTTATAGAGCCCAGACTGCATGATCATGCTCTGCATGGCGCTGAAGCTCGCTAGATCCTTGGGCGCTACGAGGGACTGCCCACCGGGTGCAGAAGCGAGGAAGAAGACCTCACCCCGGAGCTCCTCGGGTAGGTGCTTGTAGAGGACACGCATCCCATTGGAGAGGCGCCACTCCGTAGCCCCGAGGCCGGGGATCTTCTTCTCGGAGACGATCTTGCCCGTGGGTAGGGTGAAGTCGATGAGCTTCGTGATCGGTGCCTCCTCAGTCACCTGCGGGCGGGTGGCATCTATATCGCTGTACTTCTCTAGGATGGACTCGAAGGTCTGAGGGCTGATCGTGGGCTCGCTCTCCGAGGCTTGGTAGGTAATGAAGGCGAGGTTCTTATTGCCCGAATAGGCGGCCTTCACCCACTGCCTGAGGTCCTCACTCTCCAGCTCGACGAGTGTCTCCAGCTGCTCCTCGATCTGCTCCCTGAAGTCCTTCATCGGGGTGCCGTAGAGGTAGTTGTTGCGGTAGATGTCCATGAAGTTGTCCGGTGTCCCTAGGGTCTGCTTGTCCGAGAGCACCTCCTTCATCTCGTCGTAGAGCTTCTGCTTCTCGGTGTCGAAGTCCACCTTGTCGAAGCCCAAGATGGCCTCCTGCGCACGGCTGTAGATCACCTGCTTGAGCGCCTGCTCCTCGTGACCGGGGTAGGGCACGACATCCCAGGCGAACTGGCCGTAGCCACGCACCAGCGGACTGTAGCTCACCGAGGCGGCGATGAAGCCCTCCACGCCCCGATTGCGTAGGCGGGCATAGAGCATCGGGGAGAGGCGATTGAAGAGCTGACCGAGCAGGTAGTCCCGACGGCGCTCCTCGGCACTCCGATCCGTGGGCGTCGCCACCCGCTGGTAGAGACCGAAGGAGGGGTATTGGTTCTCCTTATCGACGAACTTGTAGTAGCGGGGGGTGGCATTGTCCTCGATCGTGAAGGTAGGACGTGCCGGCGCCTTCTTGCTCGCAGGCAGTGTGCCGAAGAGCTTCTTGACCTTGGCCTCGTAGGCCACGGGGTCGATGTCCCCGACGATGATCACACACTGCAGGTCGGGGCGATACCACGTCTTGTAGAAGGCCTGGATGTCCCGGTAGGTGAAGGTGCGTAGGACGTCGAGCGAGCCGATGACGTTGCGCCGAGCGTACTGCGAGTCATTGTACACCGCTGGGGCGATCGCATCGCTGAGGCGCTTCTGTAGGCTATTGCGGCTACGCCACTCCTCGATGATGATGCCCCGCTCCTTGTCCGTATCCCGCTGGGTAATGCTTACCCCACCACACCAGTCGTGCAGGATGAGCAGTACCGAGTCGGTGAGCTGAGGGGCGTCAGTGGGTACATCCAAGACGCTGTAGCGGGTCTCGTCCTGTCCCGTGCGGGCGTCGAAGCCGTAGAGGCCACGCTGTCGGAGGTAGGTCATGACGCCTGTGGGGAAGTGTCGAGTGGCGTTGAAGGCCATGTGCTCGAGGTAGTGGGCTAGCCCGTTCTGCTGGTCGTTCTCCAGCAGGGCTCCTACGTTCTGTAGGAGGTAGAAGTTCGCTGTGCCGACCGAGGCACCAGCGTCACGGCTGATGTAGTAGGTTAGTCCGTTGGGGAGCTTACCGGTGCGTAGGGTGGACACCTGTGCCCCGAGGGGGACGGTGAGGTAGCCCAGCGCACCGAGCGTTCCAGCTAATAAGAGCTTCCTCCAGGAGGAGCTGTGGTTCGTTATCATCATCACTCTTAGAGTATGAGGTTGGGTAGGGGTAGCATCTTGGGTACCGCTTCTCCCCCCGACTTCGTCCGAGCATGGGTCACTCAGGGGGCATAGGATACCCTCGTACTGCTGTGATCACATCGACCCCAAATATACACATTTTCCCCATACGACCCTATATGCACACCCCACTAGACATTCTGGCCTACATTCTCGGCTCTGAGTACAGCGGGGGATGACCTAAGGCGACGTGTGGAGAAAGAGAGCGCCCCACGCTCTGCCAAGTCGAGGACTTGGGCGGAGCGTAGGGCGCTAGTGGTATCCCCATCTGGGGAGAGTGGCTGACTCAGGGAGTCAGAGACTAGAGGTAATTGGAGTGCGTACGGGTCTTGTGCTCACCCCAGCCGTCGTCGTATTCTGGATCCTCGAGGTCTCCATCGAAGGAGAACCCTACGAGCAGGTGGAGAGACTGTGGGAGTTCGAAGGGCTTAGCCTCGGGTGCCTGATAGGCTTCCTTATATGATTTCTTCATCTTAGTTTCTTTTCTTCGTTAGGACGGATTAAGGAATTGCCTCCCAAGCAGCTCCATTCGTAAAGGCCTTGTACCAGTTAAAGTAGTTGTTAGAGACACTGGTAGGGATATTGAGCGGCTTGGGCTCTACCATGATCACCGGGTAGTAGACCTTGTTCTCGAGGCTCTTGCTGTACACAGTACTAGACCCAAACCGTGAGGGTCTGGACTTCTCCAGCTTATTATTAGCCTTGATCGTGTAGTATAGCCCCTGGGGGTCATTCAGAGTAAAGGCAGATCCATCATAGAAGTTAGGATAATAGCTGTAGCCGATTGCTCCAAAGTCATCAGCCTGGGGGAAGTACATAGCTACTACGACATCTCCCTTCGCGGGAACAGCCCCTGGAGCAGGACGTCCGACGGGTAGCTGTATTGACTGCTTGGTCTGCATGAAGCGGTAGGTGCTACCATCGCGGAACTTCCCAGTGAAGTAGGTTTCATTTATAGCTCCTGGCTTCATGATCATCCTACCTTCCCCCGCCTCAATGACGAAGGTCAGCTGCTGATCCTGTGCAGCAGAGAGGGTGGGGTTTAGGTCGAGGTTCACCACCAGAGGAGGACGCTGCATGCGGTAACGCTTCCCAGCACCATCGACATAGATGGGGATGTTTTTCCCTGCTGTTGTTGGGTTCATCCGGGTGACGTACTGGGGGAACCCATTGTGGATACGGAGCATCATCAGGTAACCCATCATACGGAGCTTCATACGACCATTGTTCTTTACGGTGATCTCATGAACCTTACCGCCCTTGTCGTTACGCCATCCGATGGGGTTGGACTCACTCTTGAGCATGACGAAGTTGTCTGGGAGCGTTACATTGTCATCCCAGTTGTTGATGATGTGAGGACCCTTGTTGGAGAAGTTCAGAGATCCGGGGTTGTTCCCAATGATCGCCGTGACGTAGCAGTTGCTCATCTTCTTGGCAGCCATCTCCTTGAAGTTCTTCTCGTAGGTCGATCCGGGTGTGAAGCCAGAGACTAGACCATCATAGCCAATGCTCTTCCCGTCATTATAGATGCGGAAGGGAGCGTTAAAGGCAACGACCTTCCCCGTTATAGTATGATAGACGTAGAGCATACCATTGATGCGATCCGATCCAGGATCGGCATAGGCACGGAGGTTGACCAGCTTGTTGCCAGCTGCACCCGTATTGATCGTAGGCTTTACGGCTCTAGGCTCTTGGGAGTCATCGAAGCCTCCAGCGACAGACTCGAAGTCATCGAGCTCCATCGTTAGGCTCAGACGGATCTGACCTTCACCGGCCTCTTCACCGGTTAGGGTGACAGGTGCTTCTTGTTGCTCTTGCACCTTTGGGGTAGCTGGCGCGACGGGGGTCTCCTTCGAGCACGAGGCGAGTAGACCCACAGCAGCTACTAGAATGACTAGTTTTCTCATTCGTTCAGTTACTTTTAATAGATAATACGATGCACATCACACATCCTTCTCAATGAGCCCTACCACCCTACCTCTGCTTACTAATTAGGAAGGGGGGATAGAGCCCAAAGGCAAAGCAGACCTTACAACAAAGTCTGTAAATATGAGGAAATAAACGACCTCCAGCCCAATTCGAATGCGGTGAGGATGTTAATGATATGCTTATTTCGGGGCGCAAAGGTAACAAAAAGAAATACATCATCCCTCCTTCCCTCTAGCTACTTCCTTGCTCTAAACCTCGGGAATGCCCCTACCACAAGGCTGTCTACCCATCACAAGACATAGCCCCTGCTCCGAGGGGTGCATGTCTCGGAGCAGAGGCTATATAATATATGGAGTAGGTGAGGTGTGTACCTCTCTGTCTTCCTAGGGCTTGGCTAGGGAGTGAGGACGAGACGTAGGCTGTCGGTGTGTGAGCGAGCCTTGAGCCACTGCTGGAGCTGGGTGCGCTCCTGAGGGGAGAGGCTGTGACTACAGTCTACCAGGGCTAGTGTGTAGCTCAGAGAAGCGAGGGTATCGGTGCGAGACTCCGTCACCCGGGAGAGGCTAATGCGGCCGACCTTGGGGTTAATGGCCTTGACCTCCAGGGCGATCTCCTTGCCGAGGTCTTCGTAGGTGGTGTAGTACTGTAGCTGCCTACGTAGGGCATTGATCTCGTTGGTCTGCTCCATCAGCTGCATCTGAGTAGCCTCATTGGTGTGTACTCGTGTCTGCTGGCCGAGTTGCAGGAGGCTATCTGAGGAATAGCCCTGGATGACGTTCAGGCTATAGTCGGAGAGGTGGTAGTCCTCTAGCCGAAGGCTGACACGGCGGATATCCTCGTCACTTATGGTCTTCCCCACGGAGACGACATGTAGGGTCTTGTTCTCATCATTGCGGCTGTGGGAGATGACCTGTGTGCCTCTGAAGGAGAACTCGTTGCGGATGAATCGCTGTGTGTTGCTGTCTCGTACGCTTCTGCCGATGATCTCCACGGTCATGTAGGTCGCAGGGAGCATGGTGATGATCGTCACGGCGATGATGTAGCCCTTGACCTTCTGCAAGCGCTTGGGGTCGACGAAGACCTTGCGCTTGAAGCGTAGCATCCTCACCCCGACGACGGTGGAGAGGGCGATGAAGACCGTGTTGATGAAGAAGAGGTAGAAGGCTCCGAGGAAGTAGGTCACCTCCCCAACGGCGATCCCATAGCCAGCTGTACAGAGAGGCGGCATCAGAGCGGTGGCGATAGCGACACCGGGGAGCACATTGCCCTTACCCTTGGTGGCAAGGGCGAGGATACCTGCTGCACCGCCGAAGATCGCCACTAGGACATCATACAGCGTCGGCGAGGTGCGTGCGAGGAGCTCGGACTGCGCTTCGCTGAGCGGGGAGATGACGAAGTAGATGGTCGCCGTGAGGACGCTGATCGCAGTCGCTACGAGGTAGTTCTTGATCGAGCGTTTCAGCAGGTCGAAGTCATCGATCCCAATCGCTAGCCCCATCCCGATGATAGGCCCCATGAGAGGGGAGATGAGCATCGCACCGATGATGACGGCAGTAGAATTGAGGTTCAGCCCCAGCGAGGCGATGAAGATGGCAAAGATGAGGACCCAAAGGTTGGCACCGTGGAAGCGTACTCCACTGCTGATCTGGCTGATCGTCTCAGCCTCATCCTCTCGGTCGGGGAGGGCATTGAAGTATCCCTTCAGTGCACTCCAGAGTGTGCGTTCATTTTGTGACATATCCTTTTTTTGAGGCAAATGTATACAAAAAGCCCCTGACCTCCTATTTGACCTATTGGTCCTATTAGTCTTATTGGTCCTATTAGTCTTACTAGTCCTACCCCCTCCTCCCACTAGGGCATAGAGTGTACACGCGTGTACACACTTGTGTACCCATGTGTACACTATTGTATACCCACGTGTACACAACTACGCTCTCGGTATCATCCCCGGGGGGCTCCTTCGGAGGCCTTCCCCGGGGGGCTAAAGCCTCGGCACCCGAGACACTGCCCAGCCCCCCTCTGGGCTGGAGACACCCTCCCCCACCGAGCTCAAGCGTGGGGCGCACTCGGGGGAGATGGGGCGGGAGCCCCGCCCTCCCGGCCTGCACCCTCTCGGATAGTCCACATATATTCACTAATTTTGTTCTAGTGAGCTATATCACCTAATGGTTTCATTCACTGATAAAACAGCCCAAGTATCCACTCTAAGATAATGACTACATCCACCCCAGACGTCCCCCGATCGTTCCTCTGTCGTCTCAGAGCCTATCGCCCCAACCCGTCCGTCCTGCTCTTCATCGCCACGATAGCCGCGGTGGTGATCGCTAACTCTCCCTGGAGCCATGCCTACACGGCCTTCCTCAACTTCCCCGTGCAGATCGTCATCGGGGGGGTAGAGCTCTTTAGGCATGCCGGGCATACGATGACGGTGAGCCAGGTGGTCAATGATGCTCTGATGGCGATCTTCTTCTTCCTCGTGGGGCTGGAGATCAAGCAGGAGCTCCTCGTCGGCGAGCTCTCCTCGCCGAGGAAGGCTCTACTGCCCGTGATCGCCGCCCTAGGGGGGATGATTGTCCCCGTCCTCTTCTTCCTCGCTGTGGTGCATGAGCAGCCGCAGTCCATCGGCGCAGCGATCCCGATGGCTACCGACATCGCCTTTGCGCTAGCGGTGGTCACCGCCCTAGGTCCTAGGGTGCCTCGGGGGATGCGTATCTTCCTGACCACGCTAGCCGTCGTGGACGACATCGGGGGGATCATCGTCATCGCCCTCTTCTACAGCTCGTATATCGCTTGGCTCCCGCTGGGGATCGGCTTCGCCCTGCTCGGGCTGGTCTACCTACTCGGACGCCTCAGGATCCATATCCTAGAGCCCTACATCATCCTCGGGATAGCGATCTGGGCGCTCTTCCTACAGTCGGGCATCCACCCCACGATAGCGGGGGTACTACTGGCCCTACTACTGCCCGCAGGCACGCAGGTGCATATCGGCAAGCTCTCCACCTCGCTACACAACCTGACTAGCCGCCTACGTGGCGAGGCTCGTGAGGCCAACGGGGCTATCGTCCTCTCGCACGAACAGCTAGAGATCATCGGCGAGATCAAGGACACCGCCACCAAGGCGATCAGCCCCGTACAGCTCCTAGAGCATGCCATCGCCCCGCTGGTGAACTACCTGATCCTCCCGCTCTTCGCCTTCGTCAATGCTGGGATCACCTTCGACGGTATCTCCCTCGGGAGTCTCCTAGGTGTCCCACTAGCGGTCTTCCTCGGCCTCTTCCCCGGCAAGGCGGTAGGCATCTCCCTCTTCACCTGGGTCGCCGTGCGCCTGCGCCTCTGCGTAGCCCCCGAGGGGATGACCGTCCCCCGCCTCGTCTCGCTCTCGGTGCTCGGGGGGATCGGCTTCACCGTCTCGCTCTTCATCGCCAACCTCTCCTACGATACACCCGAGCTCGTCGGCCTGCTGAACGAGGCCAAGCTGGGGATCTTCGTCGGCACGATCCTCTCGGGGCTCGTCGGCTACCTCCTACTGCGCTCCCTGCGTCCCGAGGAGGACGGGGACAGACGGTAGGACACACCCCAGGAGTGCGGTACCTCGGTATTTATGCCTATCTTTACGGCCTCTACTCTGGGGCTATCCCAGCCACACGGGGTAGGGACCAATAGCTATAACTAAGCAACAGAAAGAAGAAAACGAACAATGAAGAAATTCCTTCTCGCAGCCGTCGCCTTCGTGGCGAGCGTAGGGGCTGCACAGGCTCAGGACCTGTTCTCTAAGGGCGAGAGCGCCCTCAACATCGGTATCGGTATCGGGCACAGCTACGGAGGCTATGGGGTCTCTATCCCCCCCCTCTCCGTAGCCTACGACTACTCGCTAGTGAGCAACCTCATCAACGGCAACAATGGGGCGATCACCCTCGGAGCCTACGGAGCCTATACCTCCGCGAGCTACCGCTACGATGGCTTCGCAGCAGGCTCGGCTTCGCATACGGTACTCGGGGTACGTGGTATGTTCCACTACCAGTTCGCGCCCAAGCTCGACACCTATGCAGGTTTGATGCTGGGCTACCACATCGCCTCTTATTCTAGCAATATCAATGGCTATCCGGGGATATCGGGTAGTGGCATTGACCTAGGGGTGCTCCTCGGTGCTCGCTACTTCTTCACCGACCATGTGGGGATATTCACGGAGCTCGGGTACTCCCTCCCCTACTGGAACCTCGGGGTCACCTTCAAGCTGTAACCCCCTCTCCTAAAAGGCCCAAGGGCCGTATCCCCGATCGGGGATACGGCCCTTGGGCCTTTTAGGGCAGAGGCTAGTAGGGCGGGTAGTAGGGCTGGGGTACTAGGTGGTAGGTCTGATAAGTCCAATAGGTCTAATAAGTCTAATAACCCCGCTAGTATGGG
>NZ_CAJPPN010000048.1 GCF_905372525.1 uncultured Porphyromonas sp. | reverse complement strand
GTGGTCTGTGGAGGGGTAGGGGATGGACGGGACTGGGGTACAGTCCGTGGTATAGGGGCGAGGGCTAGGTAGGGCTGGGGTAGGTGCAGTCCGCGGTATAGGGGCGAGAGCTAGGTAGGGCTGGATGATGGTCAGGGGTAGGGAGGTGGGGACTAGATAGGCCTCGGGAGGATGCGGTCTGTGGAGGTGTAGGAGCGTGGCTAGGGGAGACTAGGGGGGATCGGCTATCCTTATTAGGCGGCGAAAGAGTACCTTTGTAGACATTTTTAAAGGTAATGGCACGGAAATTAATAGACCTCCTACAGGGGGTAAACTATAAGACAACAAGTCCCGTAGAGGAACTTGAGCAGACAGAGATCCTACAGATCACCGAGGACTCCAGACGGGTCGCACCAGGGACACTCTTCGTCGCCCTGCGTGGGGTACATGCCGACGGGCACCTCTTCGTCCCCAGCGCTATCGAGGCTGGTGCCGTAGCAGTCCTCGTCGAGGAGCTCCCCCTCGACCCTCAGCCCCATACCCTATATATAGAGGTAGAGAGCACGGCAGAGGCACTCGGTATCATGAGCTCTCATTGGTATGGTGACCCTTCGGAGGAACTCACCGTCGTCGGGGTGACTGGGACCAACGGCAAGACGACGATCGCTACACTGCTCTTCCGTCTCTTCCGTTCGGCAGGTTACCGCTGTGGGCTCATTAGCACGGTATGCAACTACGTGGAGGATGAGGCGATCCCCTCGACCCACACTACGCCCTCCGCCCCCGAGCTACAGAAGCTCCTCGGGCGAATGAGGGATGCAGGCTGCACCCATGTCTTTATGGAGGTGAGCTCGCATGCGCTCGCCCAGCACCGTGTAGCTGGTGTACACTACCGTGGGGGAATCTTTACGAACCTGACCCGTGATCACCTAGACTATCATGGCACCTTCGCCGAGTATCTGAGGGCAAAGAAGAGCTTCTTCGACCAGCTGGACAAGGAGGCCTTTGCCCTAACGAATGTCGATGACAAGAATGGGCTCGTGATGCTCCAGAACACTCGAGCTAAGCGATACACCTATGCGCTGAGGAGCTCGGCCGACTACAAGGCTCGTATCCTAGAGTGCCACCCCTACGGCACGGAGATCGAGCTAGGAGGACGGCAGGTGCTCATCCGACTGATCGGAGAGTTTAATGTCTACAATATGCTCGCCGTCTACTCCACCGCCCTACTACTCGGCATGGATCGGGACGAGGTGCTCCGACGGGCGAGCGAACTGACAGCAGTGGATGGACGCTTCCAGACTCTGCTCTCGCCCCGCCGTGGCTACACCGCCATCGTAGACTATGCACATACACCCGATGCCCTCATCAATGTCCTAGAGACGATCCACGAGATCAAGGGCGAGGGTGCCCAGGTACTCTGTGTCGTAGGCTGTGGGGGCGATCGAGACCGAGGGAAGCGTCCCATCATGGCTCACGAGGCTGCACTGCGCTGTGACCGCCTCCTGCTGACCTCGGACAATCCCCGTACCGAACGCCCCGAGGCCATCATCGAGGAGATGAAGGCCGGGCTTAGCCCCGAGGAACTCTCCCGCACACTCACCATCACCGACCGAGCCGAGGCGATACGCACGGCCACCATGCTCGCTGGGCAGGGGGACATCATCCTCATAGCGGGCAAGGGGCATGAGACCTATCAGGAGATCGGAGGCGTACGCCATCACTTCGATGATCGAGAGGTCGTCCTAGAGCAGATCTCCCACGAAGCATAAAATCACCCAAACGCAAACGAAACATGATCTATCACTTAGTCGATTTTCTCTCTGACCAGGGGATTGTCTTCCCCTTCTCTCGTCTCTTTACCTACGTCTCCTTTCGTGTGGGTATGGCGATCATCCTCGCCCTACTCATCAGTACGATCTGGGGGAGTCGGCTCATCAAGTACCTACGACGTAGGCAGATCGGTGAGCTCGTGAGGGATCTGGGGCTAGAGGGAGAACAGACCAAGAAGGGTACCCCTACGATGGGCGGTATCATCATCATCCTAGCTATCCTCATCCCCACGCTCCTCTTCGCTCGCCTGGATAATATCTATATCATCCTGATGATCGTGACGACCATCCTGATGGGACTACTGGGCTTCGCCGACGACTACATCAAGGTCTTCAAGAAGGATAAGAATGGACTGAAGGAGCACTACAAGATCCTCGGGCAGCTCGTCCTCGGTCTCATCGTCGGGGTGACGCTCTACCTCAGCCCCTCGGTCGTGATCAAGCGCAATAGCGAGGTCGTACGAGCCGGGAACGTCCGAGAGATCCGCTTCGAGACGACCGACACGAAGAGCTTCCAGACCTCGGTACCCTTCGTCAAGGGCAATAACCTCGACTACTCCGAGATCCTACCTGTCGATGACCCAGGGGTGAAGAAGATCCTTGGGGTGACGATCTTCATCCTGATGACGGTCGCTGTCGTGATGCTCCTATCCAATGGGGTGAACCTCACTGATGGGGTCGATGGGCTCGCCTCTGGCTCCTCGGCGATCGTTGGGGTTGTGCTTGGGATATTGGCCTACGTCTCCTCGCACCACGATATGGCTGGGTATCTGAATACGATGTTTATCCCCGGGGCTGAGGAGCTCGTGATCTTCGCCGCTACCCTCGTGGGGGCGACTGTGGGCTTCCTGTGGTACAATTCTTACCCAGCCCAGGTCTTCATGGGGGATACGGGGAGCCTTGCCCTAGGGGGGATCATCGGAGTCTTTGCGATCCTCATTCGCAAGGAGCTCCTACTGCCTATCCTCTGCGGGATCTTCATCGCAGAGTTTACCTCTTCGTTCATCCAGCGCTTCTACTATAAGTACACCCGCCATCGTACGGGCACCGGGGTACGCGTCTTCAAGATGGCCCCTCTACACCACCACTTCCAGCTCCCCGGTGGAGCAGCGACCAATAGTCTGCTGAAGCGGCCTGTGGACAAGGTGCCCGAGGCTAAGCTCACCATGCGCTTCTGGCTCATAGGGATCATCCTAGCGGTGCTCACCATCGTGACCCTCAAGATCCGCTAGCCCCAGCCCATGATCCAGATAGAGGATAAGATCGTCAGCCAAGACGTCTTCGATGTGCTCTTTGCCTGTGACTATGCTGCCTGCAAGGGAGCCTGCTGTGTGGAGGGTGATAGCGGAGCGCCCCTAGAGCCCGGGGAGGCAGAGCTCCTGAGGCGGTACCTGCCCCTCGTCGAGCATCTCCTATCGCCACAGGCACGGGCGATCATCGCTGAGCAGGGCGTGAGCTACCTAGATGAGGATGGGGACGAGGTGACCTCGATCGTGGAGGGCAAGGACTGCGTCTTCACGACCTACGATGAGCACGGCAACTGCCAGTGCGCCTTCGAGAAGGTCTACTACGAGGGCAAGAGCGACTTCATCAAGCCCCTCAGCTGTCAGCTCTACCCCATCCGCTTGACACGCTATCCCGACTTCACCGCAGTGAACTACCACAAGTGGTCTCTCTGCAAGTGCGCTCTCAAGCGTGGCCGCCAGCTCCAGCTCCCCGTCTACCAGTTCCTCAAGGCACCCCTGATCCGAGCCTTCGGAGAGGAGTGGTACACCCAGCTGGAGGAGGTCGCAGCGCTCCTGCGGGAGGAGGCTGAGGGCACTATCCAGCCAGAGCCCTAGGCTGAGGGGAGGCTCATCGAGCACCTCACCTATATATACCCTATAATAGTAGGTAAGAGAGGCTACTAACTGATTTTTTGTATCTTTGCACCGCTTTGCGCAATCTCTGTCAGGAAGAAACGACTCGTGTGGCCTGTTATATTGCGTTTGGTGTAGTACTAATCAAATAAGCTAAAGGACAAAGAAATGGACTTTATTAAGATCGTCAATGAGGCTTTCGCCACGGGCAAGAGCCACCCATCCTTCCGCAGTGGGGATACCATCACGGTAGACTACCGCATCAGCGAAGGTGGTAAGGAACGTATCCAGCGCTACCGTGGTGTGGTCATCCGTATCAGCGGACATGGCGACAAGAAGCGCTTCACAGTGCGCAAGATCTCCGAGGGTGTAGGTGTAGAACGTATCTTCACCCTAGAGAGCCCCTTCATCGAGAAGATCACCGTAGAGAAGCTCGGTAAGGTACGTCGTGCTAAGCTCTACTACCTCCGCGCCCTCACGGGTAAGAAGGCTCGTATCAAGGAGCGTCGCGTGAGCGTCGAGAAGTAATCACTCTGCTACACTCCACTACTGAGTGTGCGAGACTTACTTGATAAGCATCCTAGCCTCACTGCCACCTAGCTGGCGGTGGGGCTAGCTTCGTTTGTTAGCCTCCGATAGAGACTGGAGGCTGACGTAGCATCCTAAATAATAATCACCACAATGAACGCAACACATCTCCTACTCACCACCCTGATTTCGGGTAGCCTGCTCTCTCTCGGCTCGTGTGCCGACCCGATGGCAGAGAAGGAGGCTATCTCCCACCTGCGCCAAGGACTAGAGGAGCGAAAGCCAGGTGTCGTGACCACCAGCCAGCGCTTCACCTTCACCCGCTGGATCGCTATCCCCAAGACGACCTTCTCCCTACCCTCTATAGCCGAGGGCGAGGATCCTGCACATACCTATTGGTCCTCGGCGAGCAATACGGGCTATAGTCTCCTAGCACAGAGCCCTACGGACTACCCAGTCATCCCACTCCAGGAGGGGGGAGTGATCCAAGGGGCACAGATACGCTCCATCAAGGGCTTCTACTTCTTCGGCGTGGGCACCAATGTGATCGCAGGGGCACTCTATTCTGGACGAGTGAACCGGGCAAATCTCGTAGCCAAGCCCCTCGAGTCTACGGAGTTTGGCCAGCCCTACTCGGCAGGAGTCCCCGATGAGATGACCTTCGTCTATCAGTACCAGGCTGGGGACAAGGTCATCCACGGACAGAACAAGACCAATATCCCTCTGCCCGCAGCGGATCGGGGAGCGGCCTCTGCCGTCTTCTATGATGTGACTCAGGATGATAGCTACCTCAATGGTACGAACCTACATACCGATCCTCGTATCCTAGTGCGTGGCTATGCCGAGCTTGCCCCCACTGAGTCGGGCAAGTGGGCGACCTATACCCTCAAGCTAGCGCCCACCGACCCGGTACGCTATGCCGCCATTGACCTCAAGAAGGGGAAGTATCGTCTAGCACTCGTCTTCTCCTCCAGCTTCCGTGGTGCAGAGTACATCGGGGCGGTAGGTAGCGAGCTCCGCCTCAAGGAGGTCACGATCAAGGATCGACCAACAAAGAAAGATTAACCCCCTAAGCCCTCTATACAGCTATGAATAGCAGACTACTCCTAGCTAGCCTCACCCTCAGCCTCCTCATACCTCGGGGGCTCGCCGCTAGCACTACTGACGATCAGACACCACGCTCTCCCTTCGCTCTAGGGCTACACCTAGGCTTCAACCTCGGAGGTGCACTCCCCCCGACCGTGCCGAAGCCCGTGGAGAAGGTCATGCACTTCAACCTCGGTGCTGCGCCCAACGTCGGGATCGACCTCTCCTATCGTCTCTCACCTACCAGCCCCTTTGCCCTGGCTACGGGGATCGAGTACGAGGGCAAGGGCTTCTATGCCACAGTGCGTGCCAAGGATATGCCTATCCGCTACCAGAGCTCTGACCTCTCCGAGCAGCACTACACCGGGCTACAGAGTGTGGATATGAGCAACCGCTACCTCACGGTGCCCCTTGGGCTGACCTTCGATATGCCACGTGGGGGCTTCCGCTTCTATGTCGGTGGCTACTATTCGCATGCCCTCAGGCGCAGGTTCGTCGCCAAGCTCGATGGGGATGGGCTGATGGACGGCCGTCCCTACCAGCCTGGTGTCGTCCTCTCCTTCCATATCGGGGACTTCATCGTGCGTAATGATGTCGGGGTACGCTTCGGCGCTGATTACAAGCTCGACAAGCAATGGGCGGTGACGGGACGTGTGAATGTCGGACTACCGAAGCTCTTTGACTCAGGCTTTCAGGTCATGCCCTACTCCCTGCGCAATGTCTTCCTCTGCCTTGGGGTGAGCTATAGTATCACCCGCTAGCCGCTAGCCCCTTAGGGCTGGGTAACACTTCGCTCTCAGGCGACACACCCCTCGGCCTCAGGGGTGTGTCGCCTGTCTTATTTTCCCCGCTTTATCCTCCGCCCCCGAGCTATCTCTGCGCTCTTTCGGCTCTATCTCTGCGCTCTCTCCCTGCGCTCTGGGGGAGGAGCGACACTCGTATCCCCGGGGCGCAAGGCCTTAGTCTATCGGGTGGAGTGTAGGGATTTGCGTACCTTTGCACCCGCAAACCGAGTTGCTCCCCCACCAGAGACGCTCCCTCCCCCCCGAAGGCTTCCCTTCGTAGAGGTAGCTGGGGGGACGATCCACTGCGAGACACACACGGGGCTCAGCCCTCCTACTCTCCCTCTCGTCTATCTACTTGCCCGGGGCGTGATGCGCACACCCCTATGGCTCCTCGGCACGCCTTGTATATATGTACGTGTGGCACTAGCCCCCTCGGGAATTTCGCTAGGGGAGCAGTCCGCACTCCCATGTTCCATCCATATAGTATCTAAAACATTATGCACACATCTCGTCTCCTGCCCCTAGCGCTCGTGGCACTCCTCGGCGCTTGTCGCAAGGAGCTCCCTCTGCCTGCAGTGCAGGGACACATCGTTCATCTCGATCTATCGGGTACGGTCTCCTTCCCAGAGCCCTCCCAAGGTACGCTCAAGACCCTCCGCCTCCATCCCAGCACAGACACAGACGGGAAGCCCGTATGGGGTGGTACCCTGAGACTCGTCCATGACCAGACGAGGCCGATCCCCGGTATCCTATGTATCAATAATAGTGGCGGAGCTAGCCTGCAGAAGCGTGTCCTCTTCACTGCCGATCGGGACAATAAGCTATCCTATAAGGGGTCGTTTGGCCTACCCTTCCCGGGACCCTATAAGTTCTCGGCCTATATCGGCTTCGATGCCAAGACGGAGGGAGACTACGACCTACATATCCATGAGACAGACCCCAGCGCACAGCATATCCAATTCTTCGGCGATACCGACCTCGGCGAGGTGAGCCCACAGGGGGCTCGGCCGTCTGTGCGTGTGATCCTCAAGTGTGAGAACCAAGCCCTAGTACAGTCTACCTGGGATGCCGACCACTATGTCCACGAGAAGCTCTACTTCACCCTCTCGGGGAGTATCCTCCTATGTCGTGTCCTGTATGATGATCCCTCGGTGGGCTCCTCGGCAGGGGGGAAGGGTGTCCCCGAGTCAGCCCCTGAGGAGGTGATGACGCTCCGAGGCTTTGAGCTAAGAGACTTCCGTACTCTGCATCCACAGCTGAAGTTTAATTGGCGGGATAGTCGCTTCGAGCTCCTCTTTGATCCCGCGACCACACCGGTCTACTATCCACTACGTGAGCCAGCTGTGATCCATTACCGTGGCTATGCCCCAGCCGTAGACCCCAGTGACCCCGATCCCACGGGCAAGAGGTCTGCTCCCCGATACCTCATCTATATCCCTCAGGGGTCTAAGGGGCTCCTCAAGGCAAAGCTCGAGCACGGCAGTGGGCAGAAGAATATCGAGGCAGGGGACGGTGAGTACCACCTCGTCACTATTAGAGCCTTTTACAACTAGCTATGCCACTCACCAACCCATCCCCCGCACCCGCCTCTACCCCGATCGGGGAGCAGGCGGCACCACATCCCGATCCTAACGAATATAGAGTACATACCATCATGTCCACCATAGCCAAAGAACCCTACGAGGCCCCACGTGCCGTATCCTACATGCTCCCAGCGGGAGATCTCCTCCGCTCCTTCTCCGAGGTCAAGGAGGGGAATGTCGATGACGTATGGGAGGGAAGGGACTATGACGACTAAGTCCTATCCCGAGCCACGTCGTCGCTCCCCCAGCATCTACCCAGAGTAGACACTAGGCGCCACGACATATCCACCCTCGTAATGTGACTACCCCGAGTAGCACCTCCCCCGCTCTGTCGGGGAGGGCTACTCGGGGTAGTCACATGATGGGGGTGACCCTAGATAGAGCCTAGGTGGGGTAGGGGGCTACTCATCGACGATGAGGTTGTCGATGATGAAGCTCTGACGCTCGGGGGTGTTCTTGCCCATGTAGAAGAGCAGGAGGTTCGCTAGGTTGTCCTCC
This sequence comes from uncultured Porphyromonas sp., assembly GCF_905372525.1. Taxonomy (GTDB): domain Bacteria; phylum Bacteroidota; class Bacteroidia; order Bacteroidales; family Porphyromonadaceae; genus Porphyromonas. The sequence continues at coordinate 8,922 of NZ_CAJPPN010000048.1, read as the reverse complement.
TTGCGCAGGCGAACGGGGTCAAGCTTGATGTTCTCCTCGCTGATCCAGTCCTTGAACTGCTCGGGAGAGATCTCCCCGAGCCCCTTGAAGCGGGTGACGAGGGCACGCTTGCCGAGCTTCTTCAGCGCAGCCTGCTTCTGTGCCTCGTTGTAGCAATAGATGTTGGTGACGAGCTCCTCGGCTTGGGGGGCTTCCTCCTTCTTCTTCCGCCCTCGCTTCTTCGGGGCGGGGGAGCTGGACATGAAGTTGTCGGTCTTCTTGTGCTCCTTGGGGAGGAAGACACGGAAGAGTGGTGTCTCGAGGATGAAGACATGCCCACGGCGCACGAGCTCGGGGAAGAACTGGAGGAAGAAGGTGATCAGTAGCAGGCGGATGTGCATCCCGTCGTCATCGGCATCGGTGGCGATGATAATGCGGTTGTAGCGCAGTCCCTCTAGGCCGTCCTCGATGTTGAGTGCAGCCTGTAGGAGGTTGAATTCCTCATTCTCATAGACGACCTTCTTGGTCTGGCCGTAGCAGTTCAGAGGCTTGCCTCGGAGCGAGAATACGGCTTGGTAGTGCGGGTCACGGCAGGTGGTGATGGAGCCACTAGCGGAGTTCCCCTCGGTGATGAATAGGCTGGTGCGCTCGGGCTCCTTGGCCTTGGGGTCGTTGAGGTGGATGGTGCAGTCTCGGAGCTTCTTGTTGTGCAGGCTGGCCTTCTTGGCACGCTCACGGGCGAGCTTTGCCACACCACTGAGTGCCTTGCGCTCCCGCTCGCTCTCCTGGATCTTCTGCAGCATGATGGCGGTGTCCTCTGCATGGATGTGGAGGTAGTTGTCCAGCTCCTTGCCGAGGAAGTCATTGAGGAACTTCTGTATGCTACGTCCCCCAGGCTCCATATCCTTGGATCCTAGCTTGGTCTTGGTCTGGCTCTCGAAGACAGGTTCCTCGACCTTGATACTGATGGCGGCAGCCATGCCGTAGCGGATGTCTCGGTAGTCGAAGTTCTTGCCGAAGAAGTCCTTGATCACACGAGCCACAGCCTCGCGGAAGGCCGAGAGGTGTGTACCGCCCTGCGTAGTGTTCTGCCCATTGACGAAGCTGTAGAAGTCTTCCCCGACCTGATTGGTGTGGGTGAGGACGATCTCGACGTCCTCGTCCTTGAGGTGGATGATGGGGTAGAGGGCTTCGTCGGTCATGTTCTCCGCTAGGAGGTCTGCTAGACCCTGCTTGGAGAGGTAACGCTCGCCGTTGTAGATGAGCGTAAGGCCAGCGTTGAGGTAGGAGTAGTTCTTGATCATCGCCACGACGAACTCATCGTTGTAGGCATAGCCCTTGAAGAGCTCTTCGTCGGGGCGGAAGACGACCCGTGTCCCCGTGGGTTCGTCGCTGGGGGTGGGATCGGTCTCCTCCAGGAGGTGGGCATGGGAGTAGCGAACGGTCTTGGTCAGTCCCTCACGCCAGACGGTGATCTCGCAGTGGATGGAGAGGGCATTGACGGCCTTGATCCCCACACCATTGAGCCCTACGGACTTCTTGAAGGCCTTGGAGTCGATCTTACCCCCGGTGTTCATCTTGCTCGTGGCATCGATGAGCTTGCCCAGGGGGATACCTCGGCCGTAGTCACGTACGGTGACTAGCCCGTCGGCGATGGTGACCTCGATCTTCTTGCCAGCGCCCATGACGTACTCGTCGATGGAGTTATCCAGCACCTCCTTGAGCAGGACATAGATCCCATCGTCGGCGTGGGTACCATCGCCTAGCTTACCGATATACATCCCAGGGCGGCGACGAATATGTTCGTCCCACTCTAGGGTCTTGATGTCACTATCGCTGTAGTTTACCGTTTGCTCGTCTAGCATGTTTGTTGCCGTTGTATGTGGGGATTTCGGGGGTCAAAGATACGAAAAGAGGAGCATCCCTACCTGACTTTCTCCCCGTGAAAGCCCCTCGGTGTCCCTCTCTGTGAGCCTCATACCTCTGCTGTAGCACGCTCCCTGAGGGGGCTCTTGTGGGCATAGTAAGACCCCTGTTGCGATCATACCGAGAGCCCTCCTGTCACCTTACATAGGTGACGAGGACGATCATACCGAGAGCCCTTCCGTCACCTTACATAGGTGATTGGGACGATCATACCGAGAGCCCAATGCACCCCTCGGAGTGTAAGATACATAGAGTGTTAGGGTGGGGTGAGGGCTCTGCCGGATCTCGGTAGAGGGAGTAGAGGTGGAGATGGACTCGAGAATGACTTTGCAAAAAAAATAGGGATACTTATTGCATTGTTACTTCTTTTTAATATCTTTGCACCTGGATTTTAAAGTTTCCGCCTGTATTAGGGGGCGAAGAGAAGGTTTGGGAGGTTCCCAGCATAAGCGATCATGCCGAGCCTTATTCTTCATATTGGAGACAAGATTTCCGCAAGAGATTGTAAAGCACCCAGCATAGACATCACAAGAGTGCTGACAGGTAGATGTGGCCTGCCAGAGGACTCGTCTGCGACTAGTGCTGAGCGTAGTCTACGCTGAGCTGTATGGCGTAGGATGCGACGAATTGGAATAAATCATACAGCTTTTTTATCACTGTCAATGAAGAAAAGTATTCTAATGCTTGCCTCCCTAGCACTCCTGAGTGCCTGTGGCAAGGAAGCAAACGAACCCGTAGTGAAGCAGACCCAGCAGGAGCAGGCCGGTGATCGTATCACCATCGCCCTGAATGGGACCATCGATGAGGACATGGCTAAGGCCCTTTCGTACGAGACCTATACCGGTGCTAACGGAAAGACCGCCTACTCACCTGTCTTCAGTGAGGATGAGATCCCTGCCCTCCTCTGTATCTACAACAACGATGAGGACTACCTCATAACAAAAGGGGATAATGTCCCCTATCAGATGCGTGAGGTCATGCTCACCCTCCGGAAGCAGACTGTCGGAGGTCGTACGGTGACTACCTTCGAGTGCAAGACGGAAGCTCCACGAACCACACAGGGGCAGTTCACCCTCCCATCATCTGGTCTTAGACGCACCACGGACAAGGTCTGGCTCGATCCCGAGAAGATGAGTGCAACCCTAGTCGTTGGCTTCAATAAGACTGGTCTAGCCCACAAGGATGGTGTCTGGTCCGATCAGAAGGTGGCACCAGAAGACGCCCTCTACACCTATGGTGCGAATGACCTCGACCTCACTAAGCCGATCCCCTACGTAGTGGAGAACGATGCACCTCGGGGTAGCCATAGTACTCGCCCTGTCTTCGTCGCTGAGAATATCAAGCCCGTCCTAGCCTCTGAAAACTACAAGGACAAGGTGAACAATCACCCCTATATCCTCTTCCCCAATATCAAGCTCAAGATGAAGGGGGTAATTCTCCGTGCCACAGTTAAGAATAACAGTGCCTATATGGAGAGCCTAAAGCCTTGGGGACTGAAGGTCGATGGGGTAGGGCGTGCCTCTCTCCGAATGGAAGAGCCCACAATCGCACCAGTTAGAAAGAATGGGAAGACCGTCAATGTCCTCCTCCCTCTACTCATCACGCCTCAGGTAGGCGATGATGATCATCCAGAGCGTAACTACACGGTTTACCTCACTAACAGGGAGGCTCTATCACGAGACGAGAGCAGAGAGTATGTGATCTATATGCCCATCGCTACCAGCCTACTCGCTGATCGTGAGAGCAAGAATGCCTCTGGTCCCTCGATCCAGGTGCTCTATCGCAACGGAAACAACGAGCTCATCAAGGGAAGAACCACGTACCTCAGTCCCCTCAAGAAGGAGAAGGAAGGTATCGTAGTCTCTACGACCCTTGACATGGTAGGTCACTAATCACCCTAATGAAGCAAGTAACGAACATGAATATACAGAAGGAAATATATCAACAGCCGCAGGCCGAGATCTTCGAGCTCAACCATGGTCTTAGCTTCCTCATTGGTTTCTCCGTTGGTGGGGAGATCGAAGGGATCGAGGACGGTGGCGACTGGAACGACAATATCTAGTCACCCCTAGAGGGTTTGGCCTCGGTCGATCCTCCTGAGTGGGGCTACAGCCCCTAGCTGAAGAAGTATAATGCCCATCACCCCAGAGCGGGGTGGTGGGCATTGTCGCTATCTAGGGAGGAAGGGGCGAGTGGGGGGGAGTGCGGGCTTTGTGTACCTTTGTGTCACTATGATGGCTATGATACCAACGGAGAGCGTGCAGGAGCAGTGCGTGCAGGCTCTAGCCCTACAGCTGGCAGGCCTTCGCTCTCCAGAGATCAATACCCTGCTGGGCACCCTCCCCGCACCCGATGAGCTACCACTGGAGCTACCGAGTGGGCTTGCCCTCTACGAGCAGGAGTTACAGCGCTACGGCGAGGAGGCTGAGGTGATCCTCGGGCGATGTGCCGAGCTCGGTATCGGGGTGTCCCCCTCTAGTAGTGCCTCCTACCCCCGTGTCGTACGCAGACGTCTCGGGGCACACTGCCCCCCACTCCTCTATACCCTCGGGGCACATGAGCTCCTAGGGGAGCCCAGGCGCGTGGCGGTCATCGGGACACGCATGCCCGACGGGGAGGGGCTAGCCCATGTACGCAGGGTGACTCGGGAGCTCGTCGGGCGGGGAGCTATCATCCTGAGCGGTCTAGCTCGGGGCTGTGATGCCGAGGCACACCGTACCTGCCTCGAGATAGGGGGGCGGGGTGTCGCCGTCGTCGCCACAGGACTAGATGAGACCTACCCGAGGGAGCATGCTGCGCTGCAGCGTGCTCTACTCAGGCAGGGCGGGCTCGTCCTCTCGGAGTATCCCCCGGGGAGCTCTATGGGGAGGTGGCAGTTCGTCGTCCGTGATCGCCTGCTGGCGACCCTTGCCACCGAGGTGCTGGTCGTGCAGTGTGGTCTCGAGAGCGGGACGCTCCACACCGTGCGCTTTGCCCGGAGGTATGGAGTGCCCTGCTTCGCCCAGCAGTATGAGACCTATAGTGAGGTGAGCGGAGGTAATCAATGGTTGCTCCGAGAGGGGCTTGCCCAGCCCCATCAGCTACTCCTTACCCCTAGTTAAGGCACGGTCGGAGCGTCCCGATTGCCTCGGTGGGATACCTATATATAATGGAGTCGGATCGGTGGGATAGGATACTTATGCTAACAATTTAAAGAAATCATTAGGCATTCAGTTTATTTATTCTATCTTTGCGGTAGAGAACTAGTTTTTAAACCGTCTTTAATTTAAGTCAATACAAATGGTTAGTTACAAGGAACTAGGCTTGGTCAATACACGCGAGATGTTTGCCAAGGCTATCAAGGGTGGCTATGCTATCCCTGCGTTCAACTTCAATAACATGGAGCAGCTCCAGGCTATCATCGGAGCTGTCGTGGAAACGAAGTCCCCCGTCATCCTCCAGGTCTCCAGTGGCGCACGTAAGTACGCTAACCAAACGCTCCTGCGCTATATGGCTCAGGGTGCTGTCGAGTACGCAAAGGAGCTCGGCTGCCCCAACCCCCAGATCGCTCTACACCTCGACCACGGTGATAGCCTAGAGCTCTGCAAGAGCTGTATCCAGATGGGCTTCTCCTCTGTCATGATCGACGGCTCACACCTCCCCTATGACGAGAATGTCGCCCTGACACGCTCTGTCGTCGAGTATGCCCACCAGTACGACGTCACCGTAGAGGGTGAGCTCGGCGTACTCGCTGGTATCGAGGACGATGTCGTAGCAGAGCACCACACCTACACCGAGCCTGCCGAGGTCATCGACTTCGTCAGCAAGACGGGTGTAGACTCGCTGGCTATCTCCATCGGTACGTCGCACGGGGCAAACAAGTTCACCCCCGAGCAGTGCAAGCGTGACGCCAACGGGATCCTCGTACCTCCCCCTCTGCGCTTCGACATCCTCGCTGAGATCGAAAAGCAGATCCCTGGCTTCCCCATCGTGCTCCACGGCTCTTCCTCTGTCCCCCAGGACGAGGTCGCTACGATCAACCAGTACGGTGGTGCTCTGAAGGACGCTGTCGGTATCCCCGAAGAACAGCTCCGTCAGGCTGCTAAGAGCGCTGTGTGCAAGATCAACATCGACTCCGATGGTCGTCTGGCTATGACGGCTGCTATCCGTAAGGTCTTCGCTACGAACCCTGCTGAGTTCGACCCACGTAAGTACCTCGGTCCAGCTCGTGAGTCGCTCAAGAAGCTCTACATGCACAAGATCATCAACGTCCTTGGCTCTAACGACCGCCTCTAGTCGGTAGCCCAAGTACCCTCCCTCACTAGACGGGCTCGTCTGGTGAGCCCCCAGAGCGACAGCTCGGCACCGAGGTAGCCTCCACGCTCCTCAGTGTCGGGCTGTCCTCTATATTATATATAGGTATGTGGGCACGTATGGGTATAGTAGCTCTGGGGGGAGGAGTGTCCCCCGTCGGGGAGTCGTCCTCGGGGGGGAGGGGAGTGATCCCCTCCCCTTTCTTGTCGCTAGAGTGCGGGTATATCCCTTAGAATGCGTACCTTTGGGCATAGTGAAATCTTCTAACATCAATTTATCGTCGCTATGGACTTGATTCAAGACATCATTGACAGGGCTAAAGCTAACCCTCAGCACATCGTATTCCCCGAAGGCACAGAAGAACGTACCCTCAAGGCCGCTGACCGTCTCCTACGTGACGGCGTCGTCCGCCTCACGCTCATCGGTGACCCCTACTCCATCCGCTCTCGTGCGCATGACCTCGGCCTACGCAATATCGAGAAGGCGACGCTGCTAGACCCCAAGAAGCACGCTAAGAAGCAGGCCTACATCGACCTACTCCTACAGCTCCGCAAGTCCAAGGGCCTCACCGAGGAGCAGGCCGCTATCCTCGTCGAGGATCCTCTCTACCTCGGCTGCCTCATGATCAAGGCTGGTGATGCGGACGGAGAGCTCGCAGGAGCTATCAACGCTACGGGGGACGTCCTACGTCCTGCCCTACAGATCATCAAGACTACCCCAGGGATCAGCTGTGTGAGCGGTATCTTCATGATGTTCCTCCCCCATGGTGACTATGGCGACAACGGCCTACTCCTCTTCGCCGACTGCGCCGTGATGCCTAATCCTACGGCTACCGAGCTCGCACAGATCGCTATCTCCTCCGCTGAGTCCGCTCGGGCTATCGCAGGTATAGAGCCACGTATCGCTATGCTTAGCTTCTCCACCAAGGGGAGTGCACACCACGAGATGGTCGACAAGGTCGTCGAGGCTACCCGCCTAGCCAAGGAGCAGGCTCCCGACCTCCAGCTCGATGGCGAGCTCCAGCTCGACGCCGCCCTCGTGGGCAAGGTCGCTGCCCTCAAAGCTCCCGGTAGCCCCGTGGCAGGTAAGGCCAACGTCCTCATCTTCCCCACGCTCGAGGCGGGGAATATTGGCTACAAGCTCGTCCAGCGTCTAGCCGGTGCCGAGGCTGTAGGACCGATCCTACAGGGTATGGCTGCCCCCGTCAATGACCTAAGCCGTGGTGCCTCCGTAGAGGATATCTACAAGATGGCTGCTATCACAGCTAATCAGTCCATAGCCCTCAAGGCCAAGAAGGGCTAGACTCATCCGCCCCTCCCCACAACACAGAATACCTATCTTATGAAGATTTTAGTCCTCAACTGCGGTAGCTCCTCACTGAAGTTTGCCCTCATCGAGCTCCCCACCTACCGGGTACTCACCTCGGGCAACGAAGAGCGTGTAGGCATCACTGACCCCTTCATCACCTTCCGTAAGCCAGACGGCAAGAAGGAGGAGCGTCACCTCGACATCCCCAACCACACCCGTGGCGTAGAGATCATCCTGGACATCCTCCGGGAGGAGCACTTCGTCGAGTCCTTTGACGAGATCGACGCCATCGGGCACCGCCTCGTGCATGGTGGCGAACGCTTCGCCCAGAGCGTGCGTATCACCCCCGAGGTTATCGATAAGCTCCACGAGTGCGCCCAGCTAGCTCCGCTCCACAACCCTGCGAACATCCTAGGGATCGAGGCGGTGACGAAGGTCCTGCCCAATACTCCTCAGGTCGGGGTCTTCGATACGGCCTTCCACCAGACGATGCCCGAGCATGCCTATATGTATGCCCTCCCCTATGCCTTCTATGAGAAGTACCGCATCCGCCGCTATGGCTTCCACGGTACGAGCCACGACTTCGTCAGTCGCCGTGGTGCAGAGATCGCAGGTATCGACCTAGGGAACAGCCGTATCGTCACAGCACACATCGGTAGCGGTGCCTCTATGGCAGCTATCCTCAATGGGAAGAGCATCGATACCTCGATGGGACTTACCCCGAGCGAAGGCCTCATCATGGGGACACGTGCTGGGGATATAGATAGTGGGGTACTGGACTTCCTGCTCACGAAGAAGGACTTCGACCCCGAGTTCATCGCCCCCTACCTCAAGAAGGCAGACCCCAAGAAGACCACCCTCGATCCAGCCGATCTCACCTACCTACTGACCAAGAAGAGCGGTATCTCGGGTATCGGCACTCAGGGCTCAGACATGCGTGACATCGCCAAGGCTGCCGAGGGCGGAAGCCACCGAGATGCCCTAGCCCTAGCGATGCATGCCTATCGGATCAAGAAGTACGTCGGAGCCTATGCCGCTGCCCTCGGTGGGCTGGATCTGCTCGTCTTCACCGCAGGAGTAGGGGAGAACCGTCCCCCAATGCGTACCGACGTCTGTCAGGGACTAGAGTTCATGGGAATCAAGCTCGATGAGACCCTCAATGCTCAGGCCGTCGGGGGCAAGAGCATGGTGATCAGTGCGGCCGACAGCCGAGTCAAGGTCGTCGTCGTCGCTACCGACGAGGAGTACATGATCGCTAAGGATACCTACGAGATCCTCTCGAAGTAGTCTCCTCGGGACACCCTTGACGTCCCCACATATATAGAGCTACTGAGCGAGGGGCTATCCCTCCTCTTCTCCTATGGGGGAGGAGGGGGATAGCCCCTCGCCCTTGTTTATATACCCCAGCCCCTCTCC